>NZ_CAMZMX010000050.1:0-38855 GCF_947311875.1 Pseudomonas sp. PARCl1 | reverse complement strand
GCGCGCGGCGCTCGATCTCACAGGCGCTGCCATACCTTGTGGCAAACACCTGTCAGCCCTAAGGCGATCCCTGTGGGGGCTGGCTTGCCGGCGATTGGGCCGCAACGCGGCCCCCTGCCTTCAATGGGCGAAAATCGACCCCCCTTGCTTGCCCACCATTTTCTCCGGCTTGATCAGGAACCGCGCCAGGGCCGGCAGCAGCCACAACGCCCCGAACATGTTCCAGAGCAACATGAAGGTCAGCATCAGGCCCATGTCTGCCTGGAACTTGATCGCCGAGAAGATCCAGGTGCACACACCAATGGCCAGGCACAGCCCGGTGAACAGCACTGCCTTGCCAGTCGAGCGCAGGGTCTGGTAATACGCCTCCTGCAACGGCAACCCGGCGCGCAGGAAACTTTCCAGGCGGCTGTAGATGTATATGCCGTAGTCAACGCCAATGCCCACGCCCAGCGCCACCACCGGCAAGGTGGCCACCTTCACACCGATGCCCATGTAGGCCATCAGCGCGTTACCCAGCACCGAGGTCAGCACCAGCGGCAGAACGATGCACAGGGTGGCGGCCAACGAGCGGAAGGTGATCAGGCACATCACTGCCACACAGATGTACACCAGGATCAGGATGGTCAGTTCGGCCGACTTGATCACCTCGTTGGTCGCGGCCTCGATCCCGGCATTGCCTGCTGCCAGCAGGAACTGCAGGCCCTCCTTGTTGTGGCTGTCGGCAAACGCCTGGGCTACCGCCGTGACCCGCTCCAGGGTTTCGGCCTTGTGGTCGTTGAGGAACACCAGTACCGGCGCCAGCGAGCAGTCACCGTTGTACAGCCCGTCGGCACGGGCGATGGAGTTGTTGAGGATGTCGGGGTTGCGCGACAGGGTTTCCCATTTCAGGCTGCCCTCGTTCATGCCCTTGATCACCTGCTTGGACACAGTGACCAGGGAGATCGCCGACTGGACCCCGGGGGTGTTTTCCATGGTCCACATCAGCTCGTCGATCGGGGTCATGGTCGAGTGGATGGAGCACTGCTCGGCCGGCGTCTTGACCATGATCACCAGCACATCGGAACTGGTCGAGTAGTTGCTGATGACGAAGTTGTTGTCCTGGTTGTAGCGCGAGTCGGGGCGCAGCTCCGGCGCGCCCTGGTCGAGGTCGCCGATTTTCAGGTTCTGGCTGTACCACAGCCCCCCGCCGAAGGCGAGCAGCGCCAGCGCCACCGACACCGGCGCCACCCTGGCGCTGGCAAAGTTCGACAGCAGGCGCCAGAACGGGTGTTCGCGGGTGGCGTCCTTCTTGCTGCGTTCGATGGCCTTCTTGCTGATACCGACATAGGAGATGGCGACCGGCAGCAGGATCAGGTTGGTGAACACGATCACCGCCACCCCGATGGACGCGCCGATGGCCAGCTCGCGAATCACCCCGATGTCGATGATCAGCAGGGTGATGAAGCCCACCGCATCGGCCAGGATGGCGATCATGCCCGGCAGGAACAACTGCCGGAACGTTCGCCGTGCTGCGGTGAGCGCGTTGTCGGCGTCACTCGACTGCAAGGCGATGCCGTTGATCTTCTGCACCCCGTGGGAAATGCCAATGGCGAAGATCAGGAACGGCACCAGCATCGAGTATGGGTCCAGGCCGAAACCCACCGCGTGCATCAGCCCCAGTTGCCAGACCACCGCCACCAGGGTGGTGATGAGCACGGCGATGGTGCTGCGGATACACCAGGTGAACCAGTACAACAGCACCCAGGTGATCACCAGGGCGACGCCGAAGAACATCGCCACCATCACCAGCCCGTCGATCAGGTCACCGACCTTCTTGGCAAAGCCGACAATGTGCACTTTCACATTGGGGTTCTGCGCCTGGAACTTGTCACGCACCTTCTCTTCCAGCAGGTGCGAGAACTGCTGGTAATCCAGTTTCAGCAGCCGGCTGGGGTCCTGCGGGTCAGGGTAGCTTTCCAGCAGTGGCACATCGATGATACTGGACTTGAAGTTGTTGCCGACCAGCCGCCCGACCTGGCCGGACTTGAGCACATTGTCGCGCAGGGTATCGAGGCTGTCCTGAGAGCCGTTGTAGGTGTTGGGGATCACCTCGCCACCGGAAAAGCCCTCTTCCGTGACCTCGCTCCAGCGCACGCTGGGGCTCCACAGCGACTTCAGCCCGGCACGGTCGACGCCAGGCAGGTAAAACACCTCGTCATGGATCTGGCGCAGGGTCTCCATGTAATCCTTGTCGAAAATGTCACCCTTGACCGCCTCCACCGAGATGCGCACGGTGTTGCCGAGGTTGGCCAGGTCATTGCGGTGCTCCATCATCTGCTCGATGAACGGGTGCTGCAGCGGGATCATCTTCTCGAAACTGGTGGAGGGGCGAATCTGCGTCGCCTGCCAGAACAGGAAAATACTGATCAGCACGCACAGGGCGATGACCACGGGGCGGTTGTTGAAGATCAGCCGTTCGAGCAGCGTAGGCTTGTCCTGGTGATGCGGATGCATGGTGATGCTCTCCCGGCTGGTCATTGGCGCGGCTCCTCGGCAATGCGATCGGCACCTTGCGCGGTTGCCAGGTGCACACCGCCCTGGCCCACCAGCAGCAGGCCGCCATCGGCCAGACCACTGACGCCGGCCAGGGCGATGCGGTCGCCACGGTTGTACACGCTGAAGGTCTGGCCATCGTCGGTGCTGCGCAGCACGCTGCCGCCGTTGCCAACCAGCACCAGGGCGCCATCAGCCAGCAGCGCAGCGCCAGCCAGGCCGAATTCCAGGCTGCCGCGCGCGGCCTTCAGTTCGACCTGCTGCCAGCTGTCACCGAAGTCGGCTGAACGGAACAGGTTGCCGCGCAGGCCGTAGGCCAGCAGGGTGCGGGGTGAACGGGTGCCGATCACGCCAAACAGCGAGCCCTCGTAGGGGCCTTGCACCTTGGCCCAGGTCTGGCCGTTATCCGCTGAGCGGAACATGCCGCCCTGCTCGCCAACGATGAACAGGCCGGCATCGCGCACCTGGGTGATGCCGTTGAGGTGCAACTGGTCGGGGTTGTCCAGGCGCTCGGCCACGTCCTGCCAGTGCTGGCCGCCGTCAGTGGTTTCCAGCAAGGCCCCGTAGGCGCCCACGGCAAAGCCATGCCGGGCATCCAGGAAGGTGACATTAAGCAACGGCGCTTCACGGGCAAGGTCTTCGAACTGCTTGGTCCAGGTGGCGCCGCCGTCGCTGCTGGTGAGCACCTGGGCGTCATGGCCGACGGCCCAGCCGCGCTTGTCGTCGATGAAGAACACCGCCGTGAGCAACTGCCGGGTAGGTACCCGGGCCTGGGTCCAGGTGTTGCCCTGGTCGTCGGAGAACAGGATATGGCCGCGATCACCGACCACCACCAGGCGCTTGCCGGCGTGGGTGGCGCCGATCAACAGGCTCTGGCTGGCCTTGGCCGATTCGGTGGAGTACTGGTCGGCACTGGCGGCTTGCACGCTGCCGGCCCACGCGCCCAGTGCCAGCGCCAATGCCGCTGCCAATGGCCAGGCGCGGCGCCTGTTGTGTTCCCTCATGACTGTCCCCTTGGTGTTTTTATTCGGCGGGTCAATGCATTGCAGGCACTGCGAAAAGCCTGATCTAGAGGCCTGCAACAGCTTGAAGGGATCGTAGCGGGGATGTTCGCGGGATTACAACGGGCGGGGTGTTATGTTTTGTTGTCGGCCTGAAAAAGCCAAGGCCGCGGTGCGGCCCATCGCGACACAAGGCCGCTCCTACAATCGCACCTTACCCTGTAGGAGCGGCCTTGTGTCGCGATGGGCTGCAAAGCAGCCCGATTGCCCTCAAGCCAGGCTCTTGCTCACCACTTCATACACATCACTGGACAGCTCACCCGAAGCCAGAATCCGCTCCAGCTCGCCCTTCATCAGCGCCTGGCGCGCCTCGTCATACTTGCGCCAGCGGGTCAGCGGCGCCAGCTGACGCGAAGCAATCTGCGGGTTCAGCGCATTGAGTTCGATCACAAGGTCAGCCAGGAAACGGTAGCCAGAACCATCGGCGGCATGGAAGTTGACCAGGTTCTGCCCGGCAAACGCACCGATCAGCGCACGCACCTTGTTGGGGTTCTTCAGGGTGAACGCCGGGTGCTGCATCAACGCCTTGACCCGCGCCAGCCCGCCCGGCAAGGTGCTGGCCGCCTGCACGCTGAACCACTGGTCCATCACCAGCGGGTTGTCCTTGAAGTGCTCGGCGAACGCCTCCAGCGCTTTCGCCCGCTCGGCCTGGAATGGCGAGTTGACCAGCACCGCCAGCGCGGTCAGGCGCTCGGTCATGTTGTCGCAGTGCTCGAACTGCTCCAGGGTCGCTTCCAGCACGTGCGGCTTGCCGCTCAGCATCAGGTACGACAGGGCGATGTTCTGCAGGCTGCGGCGGGCGAAGTGCTCGGCCGAGGCCACATAGGCAGTGCTGCGCGACGCTTCGCGGTGGGCCTGGTAGCGCGCCCACAACGCGTCGAACAGTTGCTCGGCGATCTGCTGGCGGGCGAACTCGCGGGCGGCATGGATGGCGTCCACGTCGGCCACCTGGCTGATTTCGGTGAGGTAGGCCTCACCCGGCAGCGAGAGCATTTCGGCAACCATGGCCGGGTCCAGCGACGGGTTGCCCAGTACCGTGCCCAAGGCCGTGATCAGGCGCTGGTCCAGTTTCAGGGCTTCGCCACGCTGGTGCTGGCCGATCAGTTCCTGCAATACCTGGACCGCCAGCTGCTGGCCCGCTTCCCAGCGGTTGAAACCATCGCTGTCATGTTGCATCAGGAACATCAACTGGTCGCGGTCGTACGGGAAACTGAGCTTGACCGGGGCGCTGAAGCCACGCAGCAGCGACGGCAGCGGCTTGGCCTGGATACCCTGGAAGGTGAAGGTCTGCTCGGCCTCGGTCACCGACAGCACCCGACTGGTGGCTGGTTCGGCCGCCGTGGCGGCGCCTTCACCTGCCAGTTGCAGCGGCAGGTCGTTGCCGGCAGCATCCAGCAGGCCCAACTCCACCGGGATCACGAACGGCAGCTTCTCGGCCTTGTCCGGGGTGGGCGGGCAGCTTTGGCGGAACGTCAGGCTGTAGGTCTGGGCGGCGGCGTCGTACGCTTCGCTGACTTCCAGGCGCGGGGTGCCTGCCTGGCTGTACCAGCGCTTGAACTGGGTAAAGTCCACGCCGTTGGCGTCTTCCATGGCCTTGATGAAGTCGTCGGTGGTCACCGCCTGGCCATCGTGGCGCTCGAAATACAGGTCGCTGCCTTTGCGGAAACCATCGGCACCCAGCAAGGTGCGGACCATGCGCACCACTTCGGCGCCCTTCTCGTACACTGTCAGGGTGTAGAAGTTGGAAATCTCGATGAAGCTGTCCGGGCGCACGGGGTGGGCCATGGGGCCGGCATCTTCGGCAAACTGGTGAGTACGCAGGTAGGCCACGTCCTCGATGCGTTTGACCGTGCGCGAGTTCATGTCGGCACTGAACTCGGCATCGCGGAACACCGTGAACCCTTCCTTCAGCGACAGCTGGAACCAGTCGCGGCACGTGACGCGGTTGCCCGACCAGTTGTGGAAATACTCGTGGGCGACCACACCTTCGACACGCTGGTGCGCGGCATCGGTGGCCGTTTCGGCGCGGGCCAGCACACAGCTGGAGTTGAAGATGTTCAGGCCCTTGTTTTCCATGGCGCCCATGTTGAAGTCGTTGACGGCAACGATCATGAAGATGTCCAGGTCGTATTCACGGCCGTAGACTTCCTCGTCCCAACGCATCGACTTCTTCAGGCTGACCATGGCGTGGTCGCACTTGTCCAGGTTCTCGGGCTCGACATAGATGCGCAGCAGCACATCACGGCCCGACTGGCGCGTGAAGGTGTCTTCGACGCACCACAGGTCACCGGCCACCAAGGCGAACAGGTAGGCTGGCTTCTTGAACGGGTCTTCCCAGGTGGCCCAGTGGCGGCCGTCCTCGGCCGGCCCGCTGCCGGTGGGGTTACCGTTGGACAGCAGCACCGGGTAGCGATGCTGCTCGGCGATCACCGTGGTGGTGAAACTGCTCATCACGTCCGGGCGGTCGAGGTAGTAGGTGATCTTGCGGAACCCCTCGGCCTCGCACTGGGTGCAGAACATCTTGCCGGATTTGTACAAACCTTCGAGCGCAGTGTTGCTTTCCGGGTGGATCTTCACGCTGGTGTCGAGGGTGAAGTGCTCGGCTTGCGGCTGCACGGTCAGGCTGTCACCGTCCAGCTGGTAGTCGGCGGCCTGCAATTCCCGGTCATCCAGCGCGGCACGCAGCAGCTCCAGCTGCTGGCCATCGAGCACCAGCGGCGGCAAGCCGGCACCGCGTGCCGGGTTGCGACGCATCACCAGCTGCGCGTGAACCAGGGTGTGGTCCTCGAACAGCTCGAAGGTCAGGTGCGTCTCGTCGATCAGGTACTCGGGCGCCTGGTAATCCTTCAGGTAGATCACTTGCGGTTGTTCGGTGCGCATGTGCAGGTCCTTTTTACTGGAGCACGGCCAACTGGTAGGCCGTGTACTTGCGAATATTGATCACACCGGTGTCGAAGATCAGGTACTGGCCCTTGATGCCCAGCAGCGTGCCTTCGGCGACCGGGTCCTTGTCCAGGTTGAAGCTGACGATCTTTTGCGGGTAGGCCTGGACCGGGTAGTTGATCTGCACCACTTCGGCGTCCGGCAGCGGCTGGATCGCCTGCAGCCCGAAACGCCCTTGCAGCTCGCCCAGGCGCTCGGCGCACGCGTCGAATACCTGCTCACGAATGGCCGCCAGGTCGAGCACCTCGGCATCGCCCTTGAGCAGTGCACGCCAGTTGGTGCGGTCGGGCACCTGGCTGCGCAGCACGTCTTCGACCAGGCCAGACTGCTGGCGGGTAGCCACGCGCATGATCGGCAGGGCCTGGCTGGCCCCTTGGTCGAGCCACCGGGTGGGCAGCTGGCTGGCGCGGGTGATGCCGACCTTGATCCCTGACGAGTTGGCCAGGTAGACCACATGGTCGGTCATGCAGAACTGTTCGCCCCAGGCCGGTTCACGGCAGGTGCCGGCCTCGTAATGGCATTTTTCCGGGGCCATGATGCACACATCGCACTGGGCCAGCCGGGTCATGCACGGGTAGCAGTAACCTTGGCTGAAGCTGGTCTTGGTGCGCTTGCCGCAATGGCTGCAGTGAATGGCGCCAAGGTATTCCAGGCGCAGGCGCTGGCCGATCAGCGGGTTGACCGGCACCTGCGTGTCACCCAGGCGGAAGCTGTACTGCACCACCGGCGCCTGCAGGCTTACCGCCATTTTGCTCAACGAGCCACGAGCGAGTTCGATCAATGTACCGAGTCCGACTTGAACAGAATGTTGGCGATCGGCGCAGACTTCGACGCGCATTCCTGCGGGCCCATGTAACCGGTGCGCTGGTCTTCTGGCAGGTTTTTCATCTCCCAGGCGATCACGGCCTGCAGCGACAGCTCTTTCTGCTCGGCGGTGAGCTTGCGGCCATCCGACCATTTGCCGATTTCCACGGCCAGTTTCAGGCTTTCGTAGATTTCCGGGGTGATGTTTTCAATCATTTGCGCGAAAGTGGACATACAGTCTCCTGATTCAAGCCGACAGTTTACGCCGGGCCAGCGCCCCACCCAAGAGCCCGGTCAGGCATCCGATGAGCAGCCCGCCTACGTGGGCGGCGTTGGCGATCTGGCCAAGGCCGAGGCTGCCGACCACACCGGTCAGGCACACCACCAGCCAGATCAGCATCATCACCAGCACACCCTTGGGCAGGCTGAAGTAACGGTTCGGTGCCAGCCACTGGAACAGCCATACATGCCCCAGCAGGCCGTACAGTACGCCAGACAGCCCGCCGAACAGGCTCGGCCCGCTGGTGTAGTGCTGCGCCAGGTTGGAGACCAGGCTGTACAGCAGGGTCAGGCCCAGCAGCATCCAGGGGCCCTGGCGCAGTTCGATGCGCTTGCCCAGCTCCCAGTACCACAGGCTGTTCATGGCCAGATGCAGCACGCCGAAGTGCAGCAGCATGGGTGATACCAACCGCCACCATTGCCCTTGGTCGAGGGTTTCTGCCAGCGGGGTGAAATACAGGTAGTCGCCCTGCACCCGGAAGTCGAGGAAGGTAAACCAGCTGATGGTGGTGAAGTTGTCGCCCAGGCTGGTCAGGCCGGCGACGATGAAGCACGCCAGCAGGGTGAGCGTGGTGACCTTGCAGGCCCGGGCCTGTTCTGCCAGGGACGGCACTTTCGCGGCCATGCCTGCTGCCACCGGCTCGGGGGCAGCCGACAGCTCGGCGTTGCCTTGCGGGTAGCGCTGGTAAAGTTCGCGGACGTCTTCGGCCAGGGTGTCGGGCGCCCAGAGTACCTGCACGTCCCCCTCTTCGCTGACCCGGTGCGGCACCTGCAGGCGCTGCAGCATGTGAATGAAGCCGCTGAGGTCGACCGACAGCGGCAGGCGCATCACTTCGATTATGTTCATGGGTTGGCCTGTGGGCGGTCTACGTCGACCCACACGAACTTGTGCGGGTCGATGCGGGTTTCGTCATCCAGCCGGTAGGCCGCCAGCTTGCCGTACAGCACCGCGCTGTAGTCCAGGCAGGCCAGGTTGGGGCGAATCGGCGCGGGGTGGCCGCTGCGCCAGTAGTGGCCGACGAACAGCATCGGCTCGTCTTCGGCATAACGCAGCAAGGCATTTTTCTGGCTGTGGCTGAGCGGCGCATTGGCTACCTCGGCGGGCAGGGCATCAGGCTGGAACACGATGTCGCCGTAGGTTTGCGGGTCTTCCTCCCAGAACTTGGTGCGGAAGAAGGCGCGCGTCAGGCCGTCGCCGCCGGTCAAGGTCAGGCCGTCGGGCAGGCGCATGTCGGTACCGCGCAACAGGCGGTTGCACACGGTGGCGGCGAAGCTGTTGCTCACGGCAGAAGCCTGGATGAAGTGCTCATCGATGCGCCCGTCGGGGTACTGCTGGCGCAGCGGCTCGATCAGTTGCCGGTCCCAGCAGGCGTGTACCAGGCGGAAACGCCCGGCATCGATGAACAACGGCAGTTGGTAGAACCAGTTGACGAAGTCGTGCCAGTCAGCGGGGTGCTGGGCGAACTGGGCCAGGGTTTCGTCGATCAGCCGGGCGTGCCGCGGGGTGTGCTCGCGGACGAAGGCCTTGCCGCTGCCGGGCAGCGCCGGCGTCACCCAGCCCAAGGCGTTGTACTCGTGGTTGCCCATGATGCAGAACGCCTGGCCAGCCTCAACCATGTCGTGGACGAGGTGCAGGGCCTCGCGGATGCGTGGCCCACGGTCGACGATGTCGCCGAGGAACAGCGCCTGGCGCCGTGGGTGGCGCCACACGCCGGCCACGCGCTTGTAGCCGAGGGTATCGAGCAGGCGTTCAAGGGTATGCGCACAACCGTGCACGTCGCCGATGATGTCGAAACTGCGCGCCGGGTCGAGCATCAGTCGTCACTGCTCCCCAGGCGGCTGCCCCAACCAAGCTTGGTGCGGCAGACCTCGTAGTAATTGTGGTCGAGCGGGTGGATCAGGCGCAGCTTCTGCGGTTTTTTGCTGACCGTGATGGTGTCGCCGGGGGCGCAGGTGAAATGGTTCTGGCCATCACAGGAAACCTGCGGGTAGATCTGCAAGTCCTTGGACACCACGATCTTCAGCTCGCTGTTGCCGTCGACCACGATCGGCCGCCCAGACAGGGTGTGCGGGTACATTGGCACGATGACGATGGCGTCCAGCTTGGGGTGCATGATCGGGCCGCCAGCCGACAACGCGTAGGCGGTGGAGCCGGTGGGGGTGGCAACGATCAGGCCGTCGGCCTTCTGGCTGCAGACGAACTGGCCGTCGATATAGATTTCGAACTCGATCATGCGCGTGGACTTGCCTGGGTGCAGCACCACGTCGTTCAGCGCATCGCCCTGGCCAATGGCTTCGTAATGGCGGCGGACCTCGGCCTGCAACAGGAAGCGGTTTTCCACCAGGTAGTGGCCGTCGAGCACCTCGGCGACTTTTTCTTCCAGTTCGTCGGGGCGGATGTCGGTGAGAAAGCCCAGGTTACCCCGGTTGATGCCCAGCACCGGAATGTTGTGACGGGCCAGGGCCCGGGCGGCGCCGAGCAGGCTGCCGTCGCCACCCACCACGATGACCAGGTCGCAGACTTCGCCCAGCAGCTTGCGCGTGGAGGTCTGCAAGCCATGCCCGGGCAGCACTTCGGCAATGGTGTCCTCGAGAATCACGTGCAGGTGGCGGTCGAGGAGGAATTTTTTCAGTCGGCGGATGGTGTCGAGCACCTGCGAGCTACCGAGGCGACCGATGATACCGATATTGCGAAATTGCTCCATGGGGCTCCTGCAAGGCTCTGCGGCGGGTGACGATGCGCCGATTATGGGCGAAACCACCGGGCAGCGGCAAACCGGCTATGCTCGCAGGATGACACCCTTCAGCCAACTCCACGATCTGCCCCGGCAACTGCAGCGCCCGGCCGTACGCGACCTGGCCTGGGCAGTGCTGTCGCCGCCCTTGCTCGCTGGCGCGCCCTGCCCTCAGCGCCACCCGCTGGCGGGCAGCCTGTGGGCACAGCAGCCGCACCGCCTGGAGCAGTGGCTGCGGGCGCTGGAGAAGGATGACCATCCGCTGCGCGACTGGCTGGCGAAACTGGGCAGCCGGCGCCTGGGGCTTTACTACGAACGCCTGTGGCAATTCGCCCTGCGCCACGCACCGGGCATTGAACTGCTGGCCGCCAACCTGGCCATTCGCGAGGGCGGCCTGACCTTGGGCGAGCTGGATGTGCTGCTGCGTGATGCTGACGGGGTCCACCATCTGGAATTGGCGATCAAGCTGTACCTGGGCCCGCCCGGTGGCGGGCACGATACCCAGGCCTGGCTGGGGCCAGGCTGTCATGACCGGCTAGGGGCCAAGCTGGCCCACCTGGCGCAGCACCAGTTGCCGATGTCGCGGGGGGCGCACAGCCAGCAGGCGCTGGCCCGACTTGGGGCGCAGCAGGTGCAGGCGCATATGTGGCTGGGGGGCTATCTGTTCTATCCGTGGCCTGGGCATGCCGAGGAACCGGAAGGCGCCAACCCGCAGCACCTGCGCGGGCGCTGGGTCAGGCGGCGGGATTGGGTGATGGCGGTTGGCGAGCGCTGGCAACCGCTGCCGCGCAGCGCATGGCTGGCGCCAGCGCGGGTCGAAGCGGCGCTATGCTGGCAGGCAGAGCAGTTTGCAGCGTGGCTGCATGTGCTGGACCCGCAGGCCCCGGCGCAACTGCTGGTAAGGCTTGAGCAGGAGGCCGATGGCGCCTGGCAGGAAGCCGAACGGGTGTTTCTGGTGGCTGACAATTGGCCGCAGCTACGCAGTGATTGATGCAGGCCTGACGCAGGTCAAGGCTGGCCCGCACAAAAGCCCGTGCAGGCAACACAATTTTCACAGGCCTGGCGCAACTATCTGCTGCCGGTAGCCATTAAAGTGACACCTGAGCGCCAACAAGAGCGCTATCCAAACCTGATGACGAGGACTGATCATGGTTTCATCCACCCCAGCACCGCATTACGCACGCCTGTCCATTGCCCTGCACTGGCTGATGCTGGTGCTGCTGGCCGCTGTCTACGCCCTTATCGAACTGCGTGGCCTGTTCCCCAAGGACAGCGCCGAGCGCAACCTGATGAAAGACCTGCACTTCATGCTTGGCCTCAGTGTCTTCGTGCTGGTCTGGTTGCGCCTGGCGATGCGCCTGAGCCGGCCTACCCCGCCGATCCTGCCCAAGCCGCCCGCCTGGCAGACCGGCCTTGCCCACCTGATGCACCTGGCACTGTACCTGCTGATGATCGGCATGCCGCTGGCCGGCTGGCTGATCCTCAGCGCCGCCGACAAACCGGTACCTTTCTTCGGCCTTGAGCTGCCGCACCTGATCGGCCCGAACCCGGACCAAGCCAAGTTCATCAAGGGCTGGCATGAGCGCGTCGGCAGTTGGGGCTACTGGCTGATCGGCCTGCATGCGCTGGCCGGGCTTTACCACCACTATGTGGTGCGCGACAACACCCTGTTGCGCATGCTGCCCTACAAGTAACCACGTCGGCCTTGCAGGCCGCCGGTATGCACGAAGATCATGCGGCTGCCGGGCGCCAACAGCCCGGCGGCGACATGATCGCGCAGGGCCAACAGGGCCTTGCCGGTATAGAGCGCTTCCAGCGGCACCCCCGTGTGCAGCTCGCAGTCGGCGATGAAGGCCAGCAGTTCGTCGTCGAACCGGGCAAACCCACCTCGGCAGGCCTCATGTAGCTGGTAGCCATGTGCGCCCGCCAGCGCTGCCACCCCTTGCGCCACCCCATGGTCTGCAGGTACCGCCAAGGCGCCATGCACGGTACGCGCGCCCGCCTCGGCCATGGCCAGGCCAGCCACGGTAGTGCCTGTTCCGGCAGCCAACCACCAGCCATCGTAGTCCGGCCAGCCCAGGGCCGAGATCTGCGCCTGCGCCTGCTGCACGATCAGCGCGCAGCCCTGCGCGCCAGCCAGCCCACCGCCGCCTTCGGGAATGCACTGCCAGCCCGGATAGCGCGCTTGCCAAGGTTCCCAGAAACCGGGCTGGTGGCGTGCGCGGTAGCCGCCATAACCCAGCCAGTGCAGGTGCATGCCCAGCGCCTGCAGGTCCCGTACGGTGGGCGTGTCCTGGGCATGGCCGCGTAGCAGGCCGGCAGTGGCGAAGCCAAACCGCTTGCCGGCCGCGGCCAGCGCATGCAGGTGGTTGGAGTGGTTGCCACCCAGGCTGATCAGCCCGGGGGCATTGCCTGTGGCGGCCTGCTGCAGGTGGTGGCGGAGCTTGAACCACTTGTTGCCGCTGATCAGCGGATCGATCAGGTCCAGGCGCAGAATGGCAACCTGCACCTGGGCGTGTTGCAACCACGGCAGGTTCAAGCGTTGCAGTGGGGCTTGAGGAAGGTCGAATGCATGCATGGATCGCAGTTTACAGGCAAAGCCCGGGGCAGCGCCTGTGGGCTGCCCCGGGCCGATCTCAGAGCTGCGCCGCCAGCCGCGACCCTTGGTTGATCGCCCGCTTGGCATCCAGCTCGGCCGCCACGTCGGCGCCGCCGATCAAATGCACCGATTGCCCCGCAGCCACCAACCCATCCTGCAGTTCGCGCAGCGGCTCCTGCCCGGCGCAGATCACGACGTTGTCCACGGCCAACACCTGCGGCTCACCGCCCGCCACGCGAATGTGCAAACCGGCATCGTCTATGCCCAGGTACTCGACACTGTTGAGCATCTGCACGCGCTTGTTCTTCAAGCCGGTGCGGTGGATCCAGCCGGTGGTCTTGCCCAACCCGTCCCCCACCTTCGATGCCTTGCGCTGCAGCAGGAACACCTGACGCGCCGGCGCATGCGGCTCGGCCTTGATGCCGGCAACGCCGCCGCGTGCCTCAAGCCGGGTATCGATGCCCCACTCCTTCCAGAACGCATCACGGTCCAGGCTGCTGGCCCGCCCTTCCTGCACCAGGTATTCGGATACATCAAAACCGATACCGCCGGCCCCGATCACGGCGACCGCCTTGCCCACCGGCTTGCGCTCAAGCAGTACATCCAGGTAGCTGAGCACCTTGGCATGCTCGACCCCGGGGATGGCCGGAGTGCGCGGGGCAATGCCAGTGGCCAGGATGATCTCGTCATAGCCGCCCTGCACCAGCGCCTGCACATCCACGCGGGTATTGAGGTGCAGGTCGACGCCAGTGCTTTGCAGCTTGTTGCGGAAGTAGCGCAGCGTTTCGAAGAACTCTTCCTTGCCCGGGACGCGCTTGGCGACATTGAACTGGCCGCCAATTTCGCTGGCAGCGTCGAACAGCGTCACGTGATGCCCGCGCTCGGCGGCAACGGTGGCGGCGGCCAGGCCCGCCGGGCCGGCGCCGACCACGGCAATGCGCTTCGGCGCTGGCGCAGGCAGGTAATTGAGCTCGGTTTCGTGGCAGGCCCGCGGGTTGACCAGGCAACTGGTCAGCTTGCCGCCGAAGGTGTGGTCCAGGCAGGCCTGGTTGCAACCGATGCAGGTATTGATTTCGTCGGCACGACCGGCAGCAGCCTTGTTGACGAAATCCGGGTCGGCCAGGAACGGCCGAGCCATCGAAACCATGTCGGCATCCCCTTCGGCCAGCACCGCCTCGGCCACTTCCGGGGTGTTGATGCGGTTGGTGGTAATCAGCGGAATGTTCACCACGCCCCGCAGCTTGGCCGTGACCTTGCTGAACGCCGCGCGCGGGACCTTGGTGGCGATGGTCGGGATCCGCGCCTCATGCCAGCCGATCCCGGTGTTGATCAGGGTAGCGCCGGCCTGCTCGATGGCCTTGGCCAACTGCTCGATTTCCGCCCAGTCGCTGCCGCCCTCGACCAGGTCGAGCATCGACAGGCGGAAGATGATGATGAAGTTCGGCCCTACTGCCGCGCGTACCCGGCTGACGATTTCCACCGCCAGGCGCATGCGGTTTTCGTAGCTGCCGCCCCAACGGTCGGTGCGCTGGTTGGTGTGGGCGGCGAGAAACTGGTTGATGAAGTAACCTTCCGAACCCATGATTTCGACGCCGTCATAACCGGCACGCTGGGCCAGCACTGCGCAATTGACGAAGTCGGCGATCTGCTTCTCGATGCCTTGCTCGTCCAGCTCCTTGGGCTTGAACGGGTTGATCGGCGCCTGTATCGCGCTGGGTGCCACCTGCCGTGGGCTATAGGCATAGCGCCCGGCATGCAGGATTTGCAGGCAGATCTTGCCACCGGCGGCGTGCACCGCCTCGGTGACGATGCGGTGCTGGTCGGCCTCCGCCTCGGTGCTGAGTTTGGCCGCGCCGGAATACACCCCGCCTTCATCATTGGGCGCAATACCGCCCGTGACCATCAGGCCAACGCCGCCCCGGGCACGCTCGGCAAAGTAGGCCGCCATGCGCTCGAAACCCCCGGGACGCTCCTCGAGGCCGGTGTGCATCGAGCCCATCAGGGTGCGGTTGCGCAAGGTGGTGAAGCCAAGGTCCAGCGGGGCAAGCAGGTGCGGGTAACGTTCGGCGGCCATGGAAAGGTCCCCAGGTGGCGTGATTCACGGGATGCGAGCGCCTCACCGAATGGCGGGCCTCCGTCGTTTGTCTGTCAGCGACATTAAACAGCCGTTTGAATTGGCTCAATGATCGAAACTGACAAGTTATTGATCCTGGCAAACAGGGCGCTTACCCTAGATAGCCTTCGTCAGCCAATGTGCCGTTCTGTTTCATGCGAAAACTTCTGGCAAGCGCCCTGGCGCTGGTAATGATCGCCGCGCTCTGCGGCTACGGTTTCTGGAGCCAGCAGCGCCCGGAAGGCCACTACCTGTCCGACCTGCGCATCGAACTGGCGTTGAACCATGGCGTGCCGGGCGACCGCGGCAACCTGCTGGGTATCGAGCCATTGCTGTTCCCTAGCGACTACCAGAACCTGCAACGCCTGCACCGCAAGCTGGCCGCCTACCTGGAGCAGGCGCGCGCCCAGGGCCTGGTCGGCCCGCGCACCGTGGTCGTGCTGCCGGAACACATCGGTACCTGGCTGTGGGCACGAGGCGAAAAGAACGAGCTGTACCAGGTCACCCAGAGCCGCGAGGCCCAGCAATGGCTGGAACTGAGCAACCCGCTGCGCTACGCGCTGGCCATGGTAGCGGCCGAGGGCGACGACCGGCGTGCCGACGCCCACCTGCGCATGAAGGCCGAGCAGATGGCTGCCGACTATCAACAGCTGTTCGGTGGCCTGGCCAAGGAGTTTGGCGTGACCCTGGTGGCCGGCTCCATCGTGCTGCCCGCCCCCTATGTGCAACAAGGCGTGCTGCATGCCGGGCGTGGCGCACTGTTCAACAGCAGCGTGGTGTTCGCCGGTGACGGTTCCCTGCTCGGCCAACCGCAACGCCAGCAATACCCCGACAGTGACATGCGCCGTTATGTGCAGGAGGGCCGCGATTATCCGCTGCAGGTCGTGCAAACCCCCGCCGGGCGCCTGGGCGTGCTGGTGGGCAGTGACAGCTGGTACCCGCAGAACCATCAGCAACTGGCCAGCCAGGGCGTGCAGCTGGTAGCCAACCCGGTGTTTCTCAGCGGCAAAGGCAGCTGGCAAGCCCCCTGGCGTGGCAACCGCCACCAGGCGGCCAGTGCCGGGCTGGCCGTGCAGCGCGGCCAGGTCAGTGAACAAACGGCTTGGCAACGCCTGACCGAGGCGGCCGGGGCCAGGGTCAGCAGCATGAGCGTGTTCATGCGGGGGCAGTTCTGGGAACACGGCAGTGACGGCCAAGGCTTCGCCCGCCAGGCCGGTGAGTTGCTGGCAGGCACGCCGAGCCCCGGCGCCCGCCTGCTGAACCTGTGGTTGTAAGGCCATGGCCCGCCCCCGCGTGCGCCTGGGCGAGCTGTCGGTCGGCTTTGTTCAGCCGCTGATCGAAGCCCTGCGCGAACTGGGCCACGCCCCCGAACCGCTGCTGCGCCGCTATGGGCTGGAGGCACCGCGCCTGAGCGAAGCCAATGCGCGCCTTTCGATCCCGCGCTACATGCACCTGGGCCATGCGGCCATCGAACAATGTGGCGAAGCCGCGCTGGGCTTGCACATGGGCCGCCTGAGCCGGCTGGCCCAGGCGGGCCTGGCGGGGGTCACTGCAGCCCAGGCGCCTACCGTGGGGGAAGCCGCGCGCACCTTGCTGCGCTTCGAACCGCTGTACGCCGCCAACTACCGCGGCCACTCCAGCTTTCATGAAGACGCCGAAGGTGCCTGGCTGCGTTTCTACTCCATCAGCCCCTACAACGCCTACAACCGCTTTGTGGTGGACTCGGTGCTGGCAGGCTGGCTGGCTCAACTGGCCGACCTGGCGGGCGTTGCGCTGCAGGCCGAGCGCCTCGAAATCGAATTTGCCGCCCCCGCCTACGCCGCGCAGTACCAGGCGCTGTGCAGCACCCCGGTGCAGTTCGCTGCCGACGGTAATCAATTGCGCCTGAGCCGCGCCACCTTGCAGTTGGCCAACCCCAGGCACTGCCCCAGCACCTGGCAGCACCTGCTGCAGTTGTGTGAAGCAGACATGCTGCAGCGCACGCGGGTGCGCAGCCTGGGTGAGCGCATCACCCACCTGCTTGGCCCATTACTCAACGGTGGCCGCGAACCGGACCTGGTCGAGGTAGCCCTGCACTTGCAACTGCCCACCTGGACACTGCGGCGCAAGCTGGCCGAAGAAGGCACGCGGTTTCGTGACCTGCTCAATGAAACACGACGCGACCTGGCCGAGACCTACATCCGTGATACGGAACTGGCGTTCGGCGAGATTGCTTATTTATTGGGGTTCGCTTCGGCCGAGGCCTTCCAGCGCGCGTTCAAGCGCTGGACGGGCCTTACGCCGGGAGAGTTTCGCCGCAGCCAGCGGCGGGCAGGTCAAAGCTCGGTGGCGTCGTCGGCCGGTTCCGGGGTGTCCAGCTCGTAGGCTTGGGATTCGAGTAGTTCTTCCTGGTATTCATCCATGGTCCTGCTCCCTCTTTACTCATTTCATCTTCGTAGTTATCGCCGTCATGCTAAGCCAGTGGCATGACGCAATGATGACAAGCTTATGATCAGGCAACGCGGCCATCGTTCCAGTGAAAACGCGATGCAACGCTGCTCGAGTACCACAAAATCCTTTTTAGGAGGACAGGCGTTCAGGCGCCAGCGGAAATGTTTTCAGGAATTGTCAGCCCAGTCGCAATAGCACTGGCGACGAGCTTGGCACGCTCGCTATCAAGCACCTCATATGCGGCCTGCAGCGTCTGAATCTTGGCCTGGATTTCAGCCATTTTGCCAGTGACCAGCAGTGCACCCTGCACGCAATCGAGGGTATTGCCGCGCCTGGCAGCCAGTATCTCCCCTATTTCGGCAAGCGTGAAACCGCCCCGCTGGGCAGTTTGCACGAAGTTCAGGTCAGCGACGGCCTGCTCGCTGTAGCTGCGATAATTGTTGGCTTGCCGCTGGGCCACGATCAGCCCGAGCTGCTCGTAATAGCGCAACGCATGGCGGCCGACGCCGCTGCGGCGCTCCAGCTCCCCGATGTTCATGGCACAAAACCCCTTGACCTTAGAGTGCGCTCTACACCCTACCCTGCGCCCATCTTGCAGACAAGGAAACTGACATGAGCGTGGAATGCTTCGTTACCGGCGGCAGTGGTTTTATCGGCCAGCATCTACTGGCGCGGCTCACCGCCACCGGGCACACCGTGCGGGTGCTGATGCGCCACCCGGAAAACCTCGCCCGGCTCCGTGAAAAGGTAGGCCGCCTGGGGGGCAAGCCTGCAGGCGTACAGGCAGTTGCCGGCGATATCGGCACAGAAGGCCTTGGGCTCAGCGAAGCCGACCGCCAACGCGTGTCGGCTGCCGCAGTGGTGTTCCACCTCGCGGCGCACTTCACCTGGGGGCTTTCCCTGGAACATGCCCGTGTCGTGAATGTGCAAGGTGCGCTGCGGGTAGCGCAGCTGGCGGCTAGCCAGGGCACCCGCCTGCTGATGGTGGGCGGCTACATGCTGCAGAATTTCAGCCACCTGGCCAGCATCGGAGTGGATCACGAGCACCCGGAACATACCGACTGGCCCGCGGTTTACCGCCGCGTAGGCGGTTATGAGGCGAGCAAGCTGGAAGCGCATTTCGCCGTCATCCGCTACATGCAAGGTGCGGGCGCAGCGTACTCGATCGTTCACCCAGCCACGGTCTGCGGCGACAGTGAGCGCGGGCACATCCTCGACGGGCAGCCGTTGGCAGCACTGATTAGCGGCCTGGCGTTGGGCCGGTTCAAGGCCATTCCGGGTTCGCCCAGCCATTGGCTGCCACTGGTCAGCGTCGACTACCTGGTTACCCTGATGGCTTGCGTGGCATTCGACCCTTCAATGGCCAACCGCCAGGTGCTTGCACTCGACCCGCACACCCCTAACCTGCAAGGCTTGCTGGAGGATATCACCGCCACCCTGCAGGTAAAAGCCCCGCGCCACCATGTGCCGATAGGCGTGCTGAAGTGGTTGTTGGCAATTCCTGGAGTAGCGACCCGCCTGGCAATCAGCCCCGAGTCGCTGAACTTCATCCAGCCGCAGCGCTTCGACCTGAGTTTCAGCGAACAACTGGAACGCAGGTATCAGCTCACTCACCCGAACATCAAACACACATTGGCAAAAACCGTGCGCCACGTCGAACGCAACCTGGGCCACGGCAGCATGCCTGGGGCAAACATACCGACCAACACCTGAACCCACATGGCCGCGCAACCGCCTGCACGTCGCCCCGGCGCGGCCGGCCACTCAGGCTGACCCGCCAGGGCTGACTGCGGCGCTCAGCCCTTACCAGAGGGCGATGTCGTAGGTCAGGTAGATGCGGTTGCTGTCACGCCCGCGGGAGAAGTCGGAGCGGTACACGTAGTTGCGCAGCTTCACGCCAAGGCCCTTGACCGGCCCGGATTGCACCACGTAGGCAAGCTCCATGTCGCGCTCCCACTCGCTCAGCCCAGCGTCAGCCGAGCGCCCGTTATCCCCGCTCAGGTAGCGGGTCATGAAGGTAAGCCCTGGGATGCCTGCCGCAGCGAAGTTGTAGGCATAGCTGGCCATCCAGGTTTTCTCCTCTTCCTCGATGAACTTGCCGATACCCACGTTACTGAACGAGTACACCGTGGCGCCGCTGATGTAGGGCAGCCCGGCCTTGCCGTCGAGCACCTGGTAGCCACCCCCGAATGTGTGCCCGGAATGGGTGTACGACAGTTGCCCGCTAAACATGTCATTGTCGATTTCGCCGCCCCGGGCAGCGCCGCTGTCGCGGCTGTTGAAATAGCGCAAGTCGGTGGTGAGCACGCCGCCGGCCAGGGGCAGGTCGTAGATCAACCCGGCAAAGTCCTGGCGGTAGAAGTGTTCCAGCTGGCCGTGGAAATAGCTCAACTTCAACTGCTTGTTGACGGCGTAGTCGGCGCCGGCAAAGTTGAAATCGCCAGACTCGTCACCGCTGTAACCGTCCAGGTACAGGCCAGTGCTGTCAGAGGAGTCGCGCAGCTTGAAGCGGTTCAGGTGCCCGGCAGTCAGGGTCAGGTTGTCGATGTCGGTGCTGGTCAGCTGGGTGCCTTGGTAGGTTTGCGGCAACAAGCGGGCATCGTTGTAGATCAGCACCGGGGTTTTCGGCAGCAAGGTGCCATGCTTGACCACGGTCTGCCCCAGGCGCGCCTTGGCCGTCACGCCGGCACTGGCAAACTCGTCAGCGGCGCGGCCATCGTCATGCGTCGGCAGCAAACCGGTACCGCTGCGGCCTCGGCCCGAATCGAGCCGAACGCCGAGCAGCCCCATGGCGTCGAGCCCCAGCCCCAGGGGGCCCTGGGTGAAGCCGGACTGATAGTCGAGCAGGAAGCCCTGCGCCCATTCCACACGCTCGCTCTTGGCGGTGGCAGCGGCGCGCGGGCTCATGCCCTGTTCGTCGCGAAAGTTTTCGTTGAAGTACACATTGCGCAGTTGCAGCTTCAGCTTGCTATCGTCGACGAAACCGGCGGCGCCGGCCACAGGCAGCCAGCCGCACAGCAGGCCACAGGTGGCCCCACGGAAAACAGCTCGGGACATGATTGATACTCTATTGTTGTTTTTGGGTGAGCGGGGCGCCGGTCGGCGCCCGAAGCAGTTCAGACGAAGAAGGACAAGGCACCGGTGGCCAGCGCCAGCGCAGTGATCACCAACGATGTGAGCACCGCCCATTTCACCGTGGCTTTCTGGAAGTCACCGATGTCGCGGTCGACCATCCCCACCAACAGCAGGGTCGAGGCCACCAGTGGGCTCATCAGGTGCACCGGCTGGCCCAGCACCGAGGCGCGGGCGATTTCAATCGGGTCGATGCCATAGGCGGTCGCGGCATTAGCCAGGATCGGTACCACGCCAAAGTAGTAGGCGTCGTTCGACAGCACGAAGGTCAATGGCATGCTGGTCAGGGCCACCACCAGTGGGAACCAGTGGCTCCAGGCGGCAGGAATCCAGTCGACCAGGGTCTGCGCCAGGGCGTCGACCATCTTGGTGCCCGAGAAGATCCCAGCGAAGATACCTGCGGCAAATACCAGCAACACCACGGTCATGGCATTGCCCGAATGGGCGAGGATGCGTTCTTTCTGCAGGTCCAGTTGTGGGTAGTTGATCATCAGCGCGGCGACGAAGCCGATCATGAAGAGGATCGCTGCGTGCATTACCCCGAAGACCAACGCGGTCATCACGGCGATCACCAGGGCCAGGTTCACATAGGCCAGACGTGGACGCTTGTGGGGAGCGTCGCCGAGGATTTCCTTGATGTAGCAATTGCCACCACCCGACTCCAGGGCGGTGTTCCCGATGCGGCGACGCTCGGCACGGCCCAGCAGGAAGGCGGTGAACACCACCCAGGCAGCGCCACCGATCACGGTCGGCAACATCGGGATGAAGTATTCGGTGGCGTCCAGGCCCAACGCGGCAATGGCTCGGGTCGCCGGCCCGCCCCAGGGGCTCATGCCACTCATGATACTCAGCGACAGCATCGATACCGTGGCCAGGATCATCGGGTTCATGCCGATGCGACGGTACAACGGCAGCATGGCAGCGCACGTGATCATGTACGTGGTGGTGCCGTCACCGTCCAGCGCTACCACCAGCGACAACAGCGCGGTGCCGATGGCGATCTTGACCGGGTCGCCATTGACGCGCTTGAGGATCTTGCGGATCAGCGGGTCGAACAGGCCGGCATCGATCATCAGGCCGAAGAACAGGATGGCGAACAACAGCAGTGCGGCTGACGGTGCCACCATTTTCAAGCCATCGAGCATCATCTTGCCCAGTTCGGGGGCAAAGCCACCGATCACTGCGAAGACAATCGGTACGACGGTGAGCGCCACGATGGGTGACAGGCGTTTACTCATGATCAGGTAGGTGAAGGTCACCACCATGATCAGGCCCAGGAGTGCGAGCATGGTTTTTTCTCTTGTTTTTATTGTGTTGCGGCCGCCAGCAGGGCAGACGGCCCCCTACCCCACCCGCACCGTCAGGGTGCTGGGTGGGATTTCAAGTCAGCGAGGACAGATGGAAAAGGTATTCAGCCGTGGTGCCGAGGCTCTGCAGCCCAGTCGGCCTGCGCCGTGTCGGTCTCGTCTGCAGCGGCCGGGATCCCGTTCAGGCGGCGCAGCAGCGTTTTTCGGTCACAGGCATTCTCCGACAGGGAGATGACCACGGTCGCGACGGCGTTGCTGGCCAGGCTGGTCAGGGCGCGCGCTTCGGACATGAAGCGGTCGATACCGATCAGCAAGGCAAGCCCGGCGAGCGGGATGTCGTGGATCACGGTGAGGGTCGAGGCCAGGGCCACGAAACCACTGCCGGTCACGCCTGCTGCCCCTTTGGACGACAGCAGCATGATCGCCAGCATGGTCACCGTCTGGCCAAGGGTCAGGTCGATGTTGCAGGCCTGGGCGATGAACACCGCGGCCAGCGACAGGTAGATGGCCGTGCCGTCGAGGTTGAAGGAATAGCCGGTAGGCAGCACCAGCCCGACCACGCCCTTCTTGCAGCCCAGTTTCTCCAGCTTCTCCAGCATGCGCGGCAGCACCGGCTCGGTGGAGGACGTGCCGAGCACCACCAGGAACTCCTCGCGGAAGTAGCGCAGCAGCTTCCACAGGCTGAAGCCATAGGCACGGCAGATGCCGCCGAGCACCACCAGCACGAAGAACGCACAGGCGATATACAGCGTACCGACCAGCTTGGCCAAGGCACCCAGCGAGGTCACGCCGTACTGGCCGACCGTGAACGCCAGTGCACCGAAGGCGCCGATGGGGGCGAAGCGCATCAGGTAGCCGAAGATGCGGAACACCATGGTCGAGGCCGATTCCAGCACATTCAGTACCGGCTTGCCCTTCTCGCCCATGGACGACAGGGCAAAACCGCTGAGCACGGCGATGAACAGCACCGGCAGCACCTCACCCTTGTTGAACGCACCGATGAAGGTGTCCGGGATGATGTGCATGAAGAAGTCGACCACGCTGAGCTTGGCCGCCGACGCAGCGTACTGGCTCAGCCCGGCAGTGCTGAGGGTCGCAGGGTCGATGTTCATGCCGACGCCCGGGCGGAACAGGTACACCGCCGCCAGGCCGATCATCAGGCTGACCACGGTCAGGCCCAGGAACAACAGCAATGTCTTGCTCATCAAGCGCCCCAGGGAGCGCTTGTCGGTCATGCCGGCGATGCCGGTGACGATGGTGCAGAACACCACCGGGGCAATCATCATCTTGATCAGCTTGATGAAAGCATCACCCAGCGGCTTGAGCGCAACAGCCTGTTGCGCCCAGAAGTGGCCGACCACTACGCCCAGCAGGACGGCGCAGAGGATCTGAAAGTACAGCGATTTGGCGAGTCTCATGAGGCATCACCCATTGTTGAAATTGTGCGGATGCGCTTGTTGCAATTGTTTGGAGCTGAACGGCTGCCAGAGCTACCCGGCCAATCTGCGGAATGTAGGGGCGTAAACGAAACCTGAGAACAACCGTCGGGCAGTTCGCACCACCGAGGCCTGGATGGTCTTGCCATCGGCGCCGGTGCGCGACAATGCCACATCGATGCCACCGCTTGGGTGTTCCAGGCGCACTTCGGTCAATTGCTCGGCGCCCTCGCCCAGCAGTTCACCGATCACGGTGCCAGGGCTGACACAGGCAGTGGCCAACCCGATCGAACCTGTAATGGCCAGCGCGCGGTGGCAGCTGTGCGGCATGAAGTAGCGAACCTGCAGGGTGCCGTCATAGCGCGGCTTGGAAACCAATACCGGCTTGGGGATGACCATCCCGCTGACATCGCCCAGGCCCATGGCCTTGCCGGCCTTCAGGCGCAGCGCTTCCAGGCGCTTGAGCAGGTCTTCGTTGGCATCGAGTTCGGCAGGCGTTTCCGAACCGGTGACACCGAGCTGGCTGGCCTCGACCACCATCATCGGCATGGCCATGTCGATGCAGGTGACCGGTACGCCGTCGATCACGTCGGTGGCCTGGCCGGTCGGGAACAGCTTGCCGGTCTTGCTGCCAACCGCATCGAGGAACGTCAGCTGCACCGGGGCGGCAGTGCCCGGAACGCCATCGATCGCCGTGCGGCCTTCGTAACGCACGATCCCGCCGGGGGTTTCCACCAGCGAGTTGACGAACGTTCCGGTGTTGAGGTTGCGGATGCGCACCAGGGTCTTGCCTTCCTGGCCCTTGACCAACCCTTGCTCGATGGCGAACGGGCCAACGGCGCACAGCATGTTGCCGCAGTTAGGGGCGGTGTCGACCCTGCGCTGCGCGACCATGACCTGCACGAACAGGTAATCTACGTCAGCGTCGGCATGCAGCGAAGGGCTTACAATCGCCACCTTGCTGGTCTGCGGGCTACCGCCACCGATCCCGTCGATCTCCAGTTCATGCCCGGAGCCCATCAGGTTGATCAGTAATTCGTCGCGCTCGACCACGTTGGCAGGCAGGTCCCAGGCGTGGAAAAACGGCCCCTTGGAGGTGCCACCGCGCATGAGTACGCAAGGAATTCGTTGCATGATTTCGCACTCTTGTTGATCAATGGACATCATTGATGTTGTGGACACAAGATTGACAGGGATGGATAAATCAATCCAATGCAAATATCGTAGCTATTATTCCGATCCAGGCATCAATTAAACACCGGGGCCAGAGAGCGATTCGAGATGGAATATGAACTCCAAGACATCCGATCTTTCGTGAAAATCGCCGAACTCGGCAGTTTCCACGAGGCTGCGGAAGCGCTGCATTTGTCCCAGCCGGCGCTCAGCCGGCGGATCAAGAAGCTGGAAGAAGGGTTGGGCACGTCCCTGCTTGAGCGAACCACCCGTCGCGTCAGCCTGACCAGTGTCGGGCGCGACTTCCTGCCCAAGGCCAGGCGCCTGCTGGATGACTTCGAAGACTCGATCCTGAGCATTCGCGAGCTGGCCGAGCGCCAGACCGGCCAGGTGACCCTGGCCTGCATCCCCACCGCCGCGTTCTATTTCCTGCCGTCGGTGATTCGCGACTACAACGAGCAATACCCGAAGATCCGTATCCGCCTGCTTGACCTCAGTGCCAACGACGGGCTTGAAGCCGTGCTGCGCGGTGAAGCCGACTTCGGCATCAACATGATGAGCGGCCAGCACCCGGACATCGAGTTCGTCTCTTTGGTACAGGAGCATTTCGTGCTGGCTTGCCGTCGCGACCACAAGCTGGCAAACCGGGAATGCGTGACCTGGACGGAACTGGCCGACTACCGCCTGATTGGCGTGGGCCGGCTGAGCGGCAACCGAATGCTGCTGGACCACGCCCTGTCCGGGCTCAACCTGCGGCCCAAGTGGTTTTATGAAGTGCAGCACCTGTCCACCTCGCTGGGCATGGTCGAAGCCGGGCTGGGCGTGTCGGCCATGCCCAGCCTGGCCATGCCCAACGCCGACCACCCGACGCTGGTCAGCGTGCCGCTGACCGAACCCGAGGTCACTCGCACCCTGGGCCTGGTCTACCGGCGTGGCGCCTCGCTGTCGCCGGCGGCGGAAAAATTCGTCTCGATCCTGCTGGAGAAGTGGCCCAACCGCTGACCGGTCAGCCTGGCGTTGGCCTGGGTGCAGCGAGGGGTGCAGGGCGGCAGCACTCATCGTCATTCCCCGCCCAGGCCGAGGGTGTTGGGGCGGCGCTTCTCGATGGCGAACTTGAGCAGGGCCGCCGAGCGGAACAGCCCATGGGCGAACTTGCCATAGGGCAACGTGATGAACAGCGCCATGACCGTACCCAGGTGCAGCGCCAGCACGATCGCCATCGCTGCAGTATCACGCAGGCCCAGCAAGGCAAGGCCACTGGCGCTGACCAGCAGCAGGAGCAGGATGAAGGCACGGTCCATGGGGCGCTGGGCGACGTCGCCCTGCTCCGGGGTCCGGCGCAGGTTCAGCGCCAGCAACCCGAGCGGGCCGACGATCAGACCGATACCCCCCAGGGTACCCAGCAGCACCGGCGCGCTGAGCAGCGGGTATGGCGCCTGCTGGCCCAGCAGGTAGTGGTAGCCGGTAGCGACCACCGTGG
Source organism: Pseudomonas sp. PARCl1 (assembly GCF_947311875.1). Classification (NCBI taxonomy): domain Bacteria; kingdom Pseudomonadati; phylum Pseudomonadota; class Gammaproteobacteria; order Pseudomonadales; family Pseudomonadaceae; genus Pseudomonas; species Pseudomonas sp. PARCl1. Next base: position 12,828 of record NZ_CAMZMX010000050.1, on the reverse strand, counting down.
CGGCAAAGCACAGCATGAAGCCGTAGAAGGTCATGTGATGGAAGCGCCGGCGCCACAGCGTGTAGCGGTCATCGGCATTGTTGCAGCCCTGGCCGTGGCCACCGTCCAGGTACTTCAAGGTCAACACCGCGCTGGTTGCCTCCAGCACGGCGCCTTGGGCGGGTTGCGCCTGGGCGTTTGCAGGCGACACAGCGCGCCAGAAGCGACGTACCGCAACCCCAAGCGCCAGGCCCGCCGCAGCGAATACCCCACCGAACATCAATGCCAGGGTGTTGTGCGGGAATACCGCGTAGAAGTTTCCGGCCAGCCGCCCCGGCAACAACGTGCCGTTGAGCCACAAGGTCAGCAGCAGGAACAGCGATAGGGCCAGCGACAGGGCAACGGCGACGTAGCTGCCGTTGTGCTGATACAGCCGGCCGAAGCGGGCCGGCCAGGCGTACTCGACGTAGGTCTGGCCACGCACCTTGGCCATGGCCTGGGGCACGTTCACGGCAAATTCGTGGGGGTCGGCGTACTGGCAGGCATGCAGGCAGGCCCCACAGTTGTGGCACAGGTTGGCCAGGTAGTGGATGTCGGCCTTGCCGAACTCAAGCCGACGGGTCATTGCCGGGAATACGGCACAAAAGCCCTCGCAGTAGCGGCAGGCATTGCAGATACGCATTTGCCGGTCGACTTCCTGCTCTTCCAGGTTCAGCGCAGGTATCAGTTCAAGTGCTGCGGGTTGGGCGACGGGCTGGTGTGCTTCAGGCAGTTGCGCGGTCATGGTCGTTCTCGTGTTCTGGATGGTCGTGGCCGGTTGCGGCAGCGGCGCTGGTGCCGGCGATGCGGCCGAAGGCAGTGCCGATGGACATGCCGACACCTGCCGTGTAGCCCTTGCCCAGCACATTCCCCGCCATCATTTCGCCGGCGACGAACAGGTTGGGGCTGGGCCGACCGGCAAAATGCACGGCCGCCGTTTCATCGGTGCGCAGCCCCAGGTAGGTGAAGGTCACGCCGGGGCGCAGCGGGTAGCCGTAGTAAGGCGGCGTGTCGAGCGGCCGAGCCCAGTGGCTTTTCACCGGTTGCAGGCCTTGGGTGTGGCAGTCGTCCAGGCGGGTGTGATCGAAGCTGCCGACCCGGCAGGCGCGGTTGTAGGCCTGCACCGTCTCGACGAAGGCCGGCACGGGCAAACCGAGCAACGCCGCCAGCTCCTCCAGGGTGTCGGCGCGGGCGCCCGGGAACACTGGCGGCATGAAACGACCTAGGGCTTTCTGGTCAATGATCGAGAAACCCACCTGCCCTGGCTGCTGAGCCACCAGCCGGCCCCAGATGGCATAGCGCTTGGGCCAGAAATCCTCGCCTTCATCGTAAAAGCGCTGGCCGTCGCGGTTGACCACCACCCCCAGCGACACACAGTCGATACGCGTGCAGATGCCGCCGTCGTAAAGCGGCGCCCGGGCGTCGATCGCCACCATGTGCGCTTGCGTGGGGTCGCCGATGGTGTCGGCACCCTGTTCGATCATGCGGCGCAACAGCACCCCTTCGTTGAACCGCGTACCACGAATCAGGAAGTTGTCCGCAGGCCATTCGCCCCGCTCGTTCTGCCCCCAGGCATCGCGCAACCACTGGCGGTTGGACTCGAAGCCACCGGCCGCCAGCACACAACTGCGCGCCTCGATACGTTCGCCCGGCAGGGTGCGCCCCTGAACCTCGCGCGCCGGCACATGGGCCGCAACGAAGCGGCCGTTGTCCAGCTCGATGTCGGCCACAGGCGTGTCGTAGCGTATCTGCACGCCCAGCTTTTCGGCACTGCGGAAATAGGCATTGACCAGCGCCTTGCCACCCCCCATGAAAAACGCGTTGGTGCGGGCAGTGTGCAGCGCACCGGACAAGGAAGGCTGAAAATGCACGCCATGCCGGTGCATCCAGCCCCGGCAACTGGCAGAGGCACGGATCACCAGGCGCGCGAGCTTTTCGTCGGTCTGGCCCCCGGTGACCTTGAGCAGGTCCTGCCAGAACTCCTCTTCGGGGTATGCTTCGACTAGCACATCCTGCGGGGCGTCATGCATGCAGCGCAGGTTGCGCGTGTGTTGGGAATTGCCACCACGCCAGGCGCGGGGTGCGGCCTCGAGCAGCAGCACGCTGGCTCCGGCCTCGCGCGCCATCAGCGCGGCACAGAGGGCGGCATTACCCCCTCCGATGACTAGCACATCGATCATTTCGCCTCCAGGTCACGAAGCGCCGAATGGTCGGCTGCTCCTCGTGGCCAGGGACTTTAATCAGTGCCTGGGCGGGGCGAAACGCGATGACACCGGGGGGGCCTTCAGTTTTTCTAAAGGGTGGGCAAGCAGCGGGCCACCGTCAGAGCAGCCGGGCGCCAGGCCACCGCCCCTGCTCCACCAGCGCCCGCGCCACTTCCTGCAGCACGATCCGGGTCGCCAGTGCAGCCGGTGACAGCTCGTCGTCGGCCAGGCTGACCATCACATTGCGGCGCTGCGCCTGGGCATCATCAATGGCATAGACCCGCAACCCCGCCTGGTGCGCCCGGGCCACCGTGGCGCCCGGCTGCAGGGTGGCGGCATGGCCCGCACAAACGCAATCCATCAGCAGCGACAGGCCATCGACTTCCATGACAATGTTGGCCTCCAGCCCGGCACGCTCGAAGATCGCGCGCAGGGTCGCGCGCAAGCCGTGCTGTGTGCTGGGCATCACCAAGGGCAGCGTGGCGATCTGCTGCAACGTCAGCGATTCACCCCATTCGGGGCGCACCAGCGCGGCGGGGATGAGTGCAAACAGCCGCTCGGTCAGCAGCGGCCGCACATCCAGCCGCGGCCCCGCTTCTGCCTGGAACAACACCGCAAGGTCAAGGTGCCTGGCGTTGAGCTGGTTCACCAGGTAGCCCGAGAGCATCTCCACCAGGTGCAGGCGGATGTCGGGGTAGCGTTCACGCATCTTGTCGATCAGCGCCAGGCCCAGCACCGACGCTGTAGTCGGCGCCAGGCCCACGCTGACATAGCCGCTCATGCGGCCGCTTTGCGCGGCCAACACAGCGTGCTCTGCCTGGCGCAGGGCCAGGCGCGCGTGGTACTCGAAGGCCAGGCCCGCAGCAGTCGGCGACACGCCGGTGCTCGAGCGCGTCAGCAACCGGGTACAGACCTCGCTTTCCAGCTTTGACAATTGCTGGCTCAGTGCCGAAGCACCGACGCCAAGCTCGACCGCAGCCCTGCCAAGGCTGCCGTGCTCCAGGACACTCAGGAAATAGCGAAGTTGACGTAACTCCATACAGCTCTCTTTCAACGATAGGGGGCTATCCTTGCGCATCTTAGCCTGTAGCAGGCCCGATGGCGCCGCCCCCTGCCGCTAACCGCGCGAATGGGGCAGTGGCTTCAGGCCGCTGTCCTCGATCGCTGCGTCGGCTTGTGGCGATGCCAGGTAGTCAAGCAGCGCCTGCGCGGCGGCATGGTGCTGGCTGTTGCTGACCACCGCGCCCGAATACAGGGTCATTTTCTGGGCTTCGGCCGGGATCAGGCCAACGATATCGATGCCCTTGACGGGTTTGAGCTCGCTCAACTGCTGGAAGCCGATTTCAGCCTGGCCGCGAGCGATCACAGCGCCTACCGGCTCGGCAGGAATCATGTGGGCCTTGGCCGCGAAGCCAGCACCCAGGTGCATGCCGGGGAACAGGGTCTTGGACAGGTAGACGCCGCTGGCGCTGTCGGAGTACGCCACGGATTTGCTGTTGAGCAGTACGGCGCGCAAGCCCTGCAAGGTGCTGATATCCGGCTTGGGCTGGCCTTGGCGCACGGCCATGGCGATGAACGATTGGCCCAGGTCGACCCGGCTGCTCTTGTCAGCCTGGCCACCCGCCACCAGCTTGTCCAAGGCAGCACCCACCATCAGCACAACGTCCGCCGGCTCGGCACGGGCAAGCCTGTTGGGAATGGCCTGTGGCGTTTCGCCCATGGAAGGCGCGGCCAGCACCTGCAGCTTGACCCCGAATTTCTTCTCGTAGGCAGGCGCCACTTCCCGGATTGCGCCCATGATGCCACCGGAGCTCAGGACCGTAAGGGTCGCCGGTTCGGCAGGCGCAGCCTGGGCGAGCGAGCAGGTCAGTGAAGATGCCAATACAGCAGCACAGGACAACATTCGAAACACTGGAGTTTTCTCCGCAGTAAAAGCACGGCATGCTAGCGAAGCGGGAAGCGCCTGCGGCGTGAAGCAGCCATTAAGAATGTTTCACGTACGGTTTTCGAAGCGCTTTTCACCACCCAGTTGTCAATTGAATAACGACCACCGAGCATGGCCCGGGCGAAGCTGTGTGCCTGTCCGTTGCGGCCGGCGCACACCGCAGGTGCGCTCCCCCCATGATCCCTTTCGAGATTGCATCTTGGCCAAACCACGCTCTCCCGCTTCCCCCGACGGCGCCCTCGACTGGCTGAACTTCTTTTTGGCAGATGTGCGCGACGGGCTTGGGCCATACCTGGCCATCTACCTGCTGGCGGTGCATCAATGGCAACCGGCAAGCATCGGCCTGGTGATGAGCCTGGCAGGCATTGCTGCACTGTTGGCGCAAACCCCGGCAGGGGCATTAATCGACCGTACCAAAGCCAAGCGTGCCGTGGTGGTGATCGCTGCGCTGCTGGTGACTGGCAGCTGCCTGCTGTTGCCGTGGATTTCCTCGTTCGGCGGGGTAGCCCTGACCCAGACCATCAGTGCCCTGGCGGGCTCGATCTTTGCGCCAGCGATTGCCGCCATATCCTTGGGCATCAGCGGCCCCAAGGCCTTTACCCGCCGGGTAGGCCGCAACGAAACCTTCAACCATGCCGGCAACGCCTGTTCGGCGCTGCTGGCCGGCGGCCTGGCCTACCTGTTCGGCCCGGTGGTGGTGTTCTACCTGATGGCCGTCTTGACCGTGGCCAGTGTGGTGGCGGTGAGCTGCGTGCCTGCCACGGCCATCGATCACCAACTGGCTCGCGGCCTGGCGCATAGCCCTGGCGGTGATGACGCCCCTGCAGGGCTGCGGGTACTGCTGCACAACCGGACCCTGCTGGTATTCGCCGCGTGTTGCGCGCTGTTTCACCTGGCCAACGCGGCCATGCTGCCACTGGTCAGCCAGAAGCTCTCGCAGGTCGACCTGCAGCTGGCCACCCCGCTGACCTCCGCCTGCATCGTTGCCGCGCAACTGGTGATGGTGCCCATGGCGCTGCTGGTAGGCGCCAAGGCCGAACACTGGGGCCGCAAGCCGTTCCTGCTGATCGGTTTCCTGATACTGCCGCTTCGCGGGGCGCTCTACGTGGTGTCTGACAACCCGTTCTGGCTGGTGGGCGTGCAACTGCTCGATGGCATCGGCGCCGGGATCTTCGGTGCGCTGTTCCCGATTGTGGTCAAGGACCTGACCGAAGGCACCGGCCGATTCAATGTGAGCCTTGGCGCGCTGACCGCGGTGTTCGGGCTGGGCGCCGCGCTCAGCCCTGGCATCGCCGGGCTGGTAGTGCAGGCTGCGGGCTACGATGCGGCGTTCCTGACCCTGGCCGGTATCGCCGGGGTCGCCTTCATCCTGGTAGTGCTGGCGCTGCCAGAAACGCACCCGCGCAGCCTGCCAGCGCCACTGCCCACCCCTGTCGGAAACTGAGCGCCTTATGCAGGTCAGTGAAAGTGCATTGATCATCTGGGCGGTCGCCGCACTGGCGACCTGCGGCGTCATTTTGCGCCCATGGCGCGTTCCGGAGTACGTCTGGGCCATGGGCGGGGCGGTGCTGCTGGTCGGCCTTGGCCTGATGACGCCTCGGCGGGCCCTGGCCGCGGTGGCCGAAGGCGGTGACGTCTACCTGTTTCTGATCGGCATGATGGTACTGGCCGAACTCGCTCGCCAGGAAGGCCTGTTCGACTGGCTGGCACGGTATGCCGTGCAGCATGCGCGGGGTTCCGGGCAACGGCTGTTCGACCTGGTATTCCTGGTGGGCACGCTGGTTACGGTGTTCCTGTCCAACGACGCCACGGCCGTGGTCCTTACCCCGGCAGTCTATGCCGCGTGCAAGGCCGCCAAGGCCGACCCACTGCCCTACCTGTTCATCTGCGCCTTCATCGCCAACGCCGCGAGTTTCGTACTGCCTATCTCCAACCCTGCCAACCTGGTGGTATTCGGCAGCCATATGCCGCCACTGCTGGACTGGCTACGCCAGTTCAGCCTGCCTTCCCTGGCCGCAATCTGCCTGACCTATGGGGTGCTGCGGGTGACTCAGCGCCGGCAGATCCGCCAACCGCTGGCGCTGAGCGTGAGCGGCGCGCCCCTGACGACTGGCGCCCGCCTGTGTGCAATGGGCATCGTGGTCACCGGCGCGTTGCTGCTGGGCGCCTCGGCACTGGACCGGGCGCTGGGGCTGCCAACATTCTGTGCCGGGGTGGCGACCACGGCACTGATCCACCTGTGGCAGCGACGCAGCCCACTGCCGGTGCTGCGCCACGTGGCCTGGGGCGTGCTGCCCTTGGTGGCAGGCCTGTTCATACTGGTCGAAGCCGTTGCACAGACCGGGCTGATCGAACGCCTCGCCCAGGCACTGGCCAGCCTGTCCGCACAAACACCGGTTACCGCCAGCTGGGTCGGCGGCGTGGGTGTAGCGATCGCCAGCAACCTGATGAACAACCTGCCCACCGGGTTGATCGCCGGGTCCATGGGCTCGCTGGTGGCGCTGCCCCAGCAAACCACTGCAGCCTTGCTGATCGGCGTCGACCTGGGGCCGAACCTGTCGATTACCGGCTCCCTGGCCACCCTGTTGTGGCTGGTGGCGATCCGCAGGGAGGGGGAACATGTCAGCGCATGGCGTTTTCTGTGCCTGGGTGCGCTGGTGATGCCACCTGCGTTGGCCGCCGCGCTGCTGGCCCTGTGGGTATGACAGGGCCCGCCAGCGGCCAGCACTGCTAAAGCATCAAGGCGTGGCCGTGGCTGCCTCGGCCGGCTGCGCTTCCTGCTGCACCTGAATCGGCGCTGCTTCGGGCGGCGGTGCCAGCGGCTGCGAACCTTGGCTGTCATCCACCACGGGTGCCACTGGCGCCTCCGTGGCTGGGGCAGCCGCTGCTGGCGCGGGCTGCGTTTCGGTGACAGGCGCGGCCTGCGCGGCGGGCGTAGTTTCAGCAGCGGGTGCCGGCGCTGCTGCCGCCGGGGTCGGTGCCAGCGGGTTCGCCGCCGCTTGCTCCGGCAGCCCCAGGGTAACCGCCGGCTTTTCCACTTTTGGCGCTTCGACCTTGGCTTTGCTGACCTTCTTCGGCTTGGGCAGGTAACTTTCCACCAAGGCAAAATAGCGATCGTAGAATTGCGCCGCCGTTACCGTCTCGCTCGCGACCTTGACCATCGAGTCGTCGCTGGAGCCAATCGGCATCGACACCGACCCCAGCACGCCCACGCCCAGGCTGGCCGAGGTGTTGGACTTTTTCAGCGCGTAGCGGTCCTGCAGGGCGTTGGCGAACATGGTCGAGTGCTGGTCGTCACTCGCGTCTGGCGCGCAGGTAACGTTGAAGCTGATCTGCAGGTGGTTTTCGCTGTTCTGCTGGAAGCTCTTGTTGCCCACTACCTGGTTGGCACCGCTGCTGGTGATGATGTAGCCCTGGCTGAGCAAGGCGCGCCGCGCCGCCTCGCAAGAGCCGGCATCGCTTACCGGGAAACTGCGCGAGAACGTACCCGAGTCAGCGAAGTTCTCGTGCTCGTAGACAGCCGCTTTTTTCGAGGAACAACCGCTCACGCCCGCCAGCACCAGGGCCAGCCCGAGCGCACCAAAGACGGAAGATCTGGTCATTGCGTATTCCGGGTATGTCGAGAGGGTGCCTATTGTGCAACACAGCAGGCAAGCACACCAACCACTGGTCGGTGAAGAACCTGTAAGGTTGGTGTAAATGTGGGCCCAGGCCAATAACAGCCAGGTACCAGAACGAAAAAAGCGACCCGAAGGTCGCTTTGACGTTGCCTCAAGGCGTTCATGGGGCCTTGGGGCGAAGATGGCGCAGCGGACGGGACTCGAACCCGCGACCCCCGGCGTGACAGGCCGGTATTCTAACCGACTGAACTACCGCTGCGCAGTGCGTTCCTCTCTGGCTCTGGGCTTCTTGCGAAACCTGAAGCGGCAGGAACATCTCAGGAAGTGGTGGGTGATGACGGGATCGAACCGCCGACCCTCTGCTTGTAAGGCAGATGCTCTCCCGGCTGAGCTAATCACCCTCGCGATGTTACTTGTTGCGTTTGCTTCGCTGAGGCCGCGAAATTTACGCAGGTGGCGAAGCTAAGTCAATAGCCCCGTTGGATTTTTTTCGAAGAAGTGGCAAGTGGCAAGTGGCAAGTGGCAAGTGGCAAGTGGCAAGTGGCAAGTGGCAAGTGGCAAGAAGAAGCATGGGGTCGCTTGATGAATTTCTGAACCCTACAAATGACGAAGGAACCTTGCGGTCCCCTCTTGCAGCTTGCAGCTTGCAGCTTGCAGCTTGAAGCTCAGGTGTAGATCATCTTGCGGGTCATGCCGCCATCGACCACGAACTCTTGGCCAGTGACGAACGCCGCCTGCCGTGACAGCAACCAGGCAACCATGGCAGCCACATCCTCCACGGTCCCTACCCTGCCCGTCGGGTGCTGGGCGTGGTCGGCTTCGCTCAATGGCTCGGCACGGCGCTGCGCCGGGTCACGGGCATCGATCCAGCCAGGGCTCACCGCATTGACGCGGATCTCCGGGCCCAAACTCATCGCCAGCGCATGGGTCAAGGCCACCAGGCCGCCCTTGCTCGCCGCGTAGGCCTCGGTATCAGGCTCGGACTGCCGCGCCCGGGTGGAGGTGAGGTTGACGATCGCCCCGTTGTGCGCACGCAGGTACGGCGCACAATGCTTGGCCAGCAGCATCGGGCCATTGAGGTTCACCGCCAGCACCCGGTTCCACTGCGCCAGGCTCAGGCTTTCCAAGGTCTGGTTGTGCGGGTTGGCGATCGCTGCATTGCACACCAGCGCATCCAGCCGGCCAAATTGCCCGAGCACCTCGGACACCCCGGCACTGACCTGGGCCTCGTCGGCAACGTCCATGGTGATGAACCAGGCATTGTCACCCAGGGCCTTGGCCACCTTGGCACCCCGCTGCCGGTCTAGGTCGCTGAGCACCACCTGCCAACCCTCGCAGATCAACCAGGCAGCAATACCCAGGCCGATGCCGCGCGCGGCACCGGTCACCAGGGCTACCCGGCCGTTGTGGCCCGGGGTGCTGCCGCCAATCTGCATCACAGTGCGGCCAACCCGCGCGCCAGGTCGGCCTGCAGGTCTGCCACGTCTTCCAGGCCCACGGCAACGCGGATCAGGCTGTCGCGAATACCTGCAGCCTCACGCTCCTGAGGCGACAGGCGCCCGTGGGACGTGGTGGCCGGGTGGGCGATGGTGGTTTTGCTGTCGCCCAGGTTGGTGGTGATGGAAATCACCCGAGTGGCGTCGATGAAGCGCCAGGCGCCCTCTTTGCCGCCCTTGACCTCGAAGCTGACCACTGCACCAAACCCACTCATCTGGCGCTTGGCCAGGGCGTGCTGGGGGTGGCTTGGCAAGCCGGCGTAATGCACCTTCTCCACGCCGTCCTGTTGCTCCAGCCACTCAGCCAGGGCCTGGGCACTTTCGCAATGCGCACGCATGCGCAACCGCAAGGTTTCCAGGCCCTTGGTGAAGATCCAGGCATTGAACGGGCTGAGGGTCGGGCCTGCGGTACGCAGGAAGCCCACCACCTCTTTCATCTGCTCGGCTCGGCCGGCCACTGCGCCGCCCATGCAACGCCCCTGGCCGTCGATGAACTTGGTCGCCGAGTGGAACACGATATCGGCACCCAGCTTCAACGGTTGCTGCAGTGCCGGGGTGCTGAAGCAGTTGTCGACGACCAGCATGGCGCCATGGGCATGGGCGATTTCACTGAGGGCAGTGATATCGACCAGTTCGGCCAGCGGGTTGGACGGCGATTCGACGATCAGCAGCTTGGTGTTGGCCTTGATGGCCTTTTCCCAGCCCGCGAGATCGGCCAGCGGCACGTAGTCCACCTGCAGGCCGAAGCGCTTGAAGTACTTCTCGAACAGGCTGATGGTCGAGCCAAATACGCTCTGCGACACCAGCACATGGTCACCGCCACTGCACAACGACATGACCACCGCAAGCAGCGCCGCCATGCCAGTGGAGGTGCCCACGGCCTGCTCGGCGCCTTCCATCGCTGCCAGCCGCTCTTCGAAGACACGCACCGACGGGTTGGTGTAACGCGAATAGACGTTGCCTGGCGTTTCGCCGGCGAAACGCGCAGCGGCGTCGGCCGCCGTGCGGAACACATAGCTGGAGGTCAGGAACAGCGCTTCGCTGTGCTCGCCTTCCGGTGTACGGCTTTGGCCAGCGCGCACCGCCAGGGTGTCGAAACCGACACCCTCGAGGTCGCTGTCCAGTCGCCCGGCATCCCATTGATCCGTCATGCCGTCGCTCCCTGAATCAGTTGTTGTAGAGGTCGATGATCGCGCTGACCGCCTGGTTCTTGACCTTGGCCAGGTCGTTACGGGCCTGCTCGATGCGGTCAAGGTAGGCTTCGTCGATATCGCCGGTGACATACTCACCGTTGAACACCGCGCAGTCGAAGTGCTCGATCTTGATCTTGCCGCCGCCGACCGAGTCGATCAGGTCCGGCAGGTCCTGATAGACCAGCCAGTCGGCGCCAATCAACTCACCCACCTGTTCGGTGGTGCGGTTGTGGGCGATCAGTTCGTGCACGCTCGGCATGTCGATGCCGTAGACGTTGGGGAAGCGCACTGCCGGGGCTGCCGAGCAGAAGTAGACATTCTTGGCGCCGGCTTCGCGGGCCATCTGGATGATCTGCTTGCACGTGGTACCGCGCACGATCGAATCGTCCACCAGCATCACGTTCTTGCCACGGAATTCCAGTTCGATGGCGTTGAGCTTCTGGCGCACCGACTTCTTGCGCGCCGCCTGGCCAGGCATGATGAAGGTACGGCCGATGTAACGGTTCTTGACAAAGCCTTCGCGGAACTTGACACCCAGGCGGTTGGCCAGCTCCAGGGCGGCGGTGCGGCTGGTGTCTGGAATCGGGATGACCACGTCGATGTCGTGATCAGGGCGCTCGCGCATGATCTTGTCGGCGAGCTTTTCACCCATGCGCAGGCGCGCCTTGTACACCGACACACCGTCGATGATCGAGTCTGGGCGGGCCAGGTAGACATGCTCGAAGATGCATGGCTGCAGCTTCGGCGCTTCGGCGCACTGCTTGGTGAACAGCTGGCCTTCTTCGGTGATGTACACCGCTTCGCCAGGTGCCAGGTCGCGGATCAGGGTGAAACCGAGCACGTCCAGGGCGACGCTTTCGGAGGCGATCATGTATTCCACGCCTTCGTCGGTGTGACGCTGGCCGAACACCACCGGGCGAATGCCGTGCGGGTCACGGAAGCCGACGATACCGTAGCCGGTGATCATTGCCACCACGGCGTAGCCACCCACACAGCGGCTGTGCACGTGGGAAACGGCAGCGAACACGTCTTCTTCGGTCGGCTGCAGCTTGCCGCGCACCGCCAGCTCGTGGGCGAACACGTTGAGCAGCACTTCCGAGTCGGAGTTGGTGTTGACGTGGCGCAGGTCGGACTCGTAGATCTCCTTGGCCAACTGTTCGACGTTGGTCAGGTTGCCGTTATGCGCCAGGGTGATGCCATACGGGGAGTTGACGTAGAACGGCTGGGCCTCGGCCGAGGTCGAGCTGCCCGCGGTCGGGTAGCGCACATGGCCGATGCCGATGTTGCCCACCAGGCGCTGCATGTGGCGCTGCTGGAACACGTCGCGCACCAGGCCATTATCCTTGCGCAGGAACAACCGGCCGTCATGGCTGGTCACGATACCGGCAGCGTCCTGGCCGCGGTGCTGGAGGACCGTAAGCGCGTCATACAGCGCCTGATTGACGTTCGACTTACCGACGATACCGACGATGCCACACATGCGACGCAACCCCTACTTTGATGAAACTTGAGTGAATAGCGCTCAGGGCTTAGCTGGCCCGAGCAACTGTTCCTTGAACGGAAGATCAGCCGGAGCGCTGATCAGACCACCGGGCGACCATTGGCCGGCGAAACCCAGAATCAGGTTTTTCGACCAGTCGGCGACCAGAAGAAATTGTGGTATCAGGCGCGATTCCTGCCACCAGGTGTCCTGTTGAACCGGCCCCAGGCTGATCAGGCCGATGGCCACCACTACCAGCAAGGCCCCGCGCGCGGCGCCGAAGGCCATGCCCAGGAAGCGATCGGTGCCGGACAGCCCGGTCACGCGGATCAGCTCGCCGACCAGGAAGTTGACCATGGCCCCCACCAGCAAGGTGGCGACGAAAAGAATGGCGCAGCCGGCGATGACGCGCATCGATGGTGTCTGGATGTAGCTTTCAAGATACACCGAGAGCGAACCGCCGAACATCCAGGCAACCGCACCGGCAATGATCCAGATGAGCAAGGACAAGGCTTCCTTGACGAAGCCGCGCTTGAGACTGATCAGTGTGGAGACGGCGATGATCGCGATGATCGCCCAATCAACCAGGGTAAATGCCACGGTGCTGCCTGCAGACGTTTGAGGCGGCGCATTTTACCAGAGCGGTGGGGGCTTGGGTAAGCGGAATGTCAGGTGGATTGGTGTTTGCTTCATCGCCGGCAAGCCAGCTCCCACAGGGATCGCCTTTAGGGCTGACAGGTGTTTGCCGTAAGGCCTGGCAGCGCCTGTTAGAGCGAGCGCCGCCCGCGCGGCGCAATCGCGAGCTGCGCTCGCTCCTACGTTTGTTTCGGGCCAATTATTCCTGTGGGATTCGCGCGCGAACGCCTTGGTGC
>NZ_CAMZMX010000049.1:0-39581 GCF_947311875.1 Pseudomonas sp. PARCl1 | reverse complement strand
CGCCGTACAAACAAGGCGGCCGCGCGCGCCTGTCACAGGCGTTACTGGCCCGAAACAAACGTAGGAGCGAGCGCAGCTCGCGATTGCGCCGCGCGGGCGGCGCTCGATCTCACAGGCGCTGAAGATGCTCCGGCTACCCTTGCCAGGAACCATAGAATCTCCCACAGGATCACCACAGGCCTGAGGATTGGGGAGTGCTTATGGGAGCCAGCCACAGGGTTATCACAGGCCTGAATTTTGTGAGGTCCCTGTGCGAGCTGGCTTGCCGGAGATGGGCTGCAAAGCAGCCCGGTTATCTGCGCCACCTGTTTCTTACATCCTGCAACGCTCTATCCCACTGCCCACGCGTCATCCTCTGCCATACTCCGCCGTACACAGTTTGAAATAGTCCCCCGATTGAAACGGTACCCCAGGCCCCTTATATACCCCGCAGTAAGCGACAATTCATCCGTCAGGAGAACGTAACAACCATGATGCGCATTCTGTTGTTTGTAGCCACCAACCTCGCGGTGGTGCTGGTTGCAAGCATTACCCTGAGCCTGTTCGGTTTCAACGGGTTCATGGCCGCCAACGGGGTCGACCTGAACCTCAGCAGCCTACTGGTGTTCTGCGCCGTGTTCGGCTTCGCCGGCTCCCTCGTCTCGCTGTTCATCTCCAAGTGGATGGCGAAGATGACCACCGGCACCCAGATCATCACCCAGCCGCGCACCCGCCACGAGCAGTGGCTGTTGCAAACGGTCGAGGAGCTGTCCCGGGAAGCGGGCATCAAAATGCCTGAAGTGGGCATTTTCCCGGCCTACGAGGCAAACGCCTTCGCCACCGGCTGGAACCGTAACGACGCACTGGTAGCGGTGTCCCAGGGCTTGCTGGAGCGTTTCTCGCCCGACGAAGTGCGTGCGGTACTGGCCCACGAAATCGGCCACGTGGCCAACGGCGACATGGTTACCCTGGCGCTGGTTCAGGGCGTGGTGAACACCTTCGTGATGTTCTTCGCCCGGATCATCGGTAATTTCGTCGACAAGGTCATCTTCAAGAACGAAGAAGGCCAGGGCATCGCCTACTACGTGGCAACCATCGTTGCCGAGTTGGTATTGGGCATCCTGGCCAGCATGATCGTCATGTGGTTCTCGCGCCGCCGCGAATACCGCGCCGACGAAGCCGGTGCACAACTGGCCGGCACTTCGGCGATGATCGGCGCCCTGCAGCGCCTGCGGGTGGAACAAGGCCTGCCGGTGCACATGCCGGACACGCTCAAGGCCTTCGGCATCAACGGCGGCCTCAAGCACGGCCTGGCCGGCTTGCTGATGAGCCACCCGCCGCTGGAAGACCGTATCGAGGCCCTGCGCCGTCGCGGTTGATCCAACAGGCAAGCAAGGGCGACTTCGGTCGCCCTTTTTTGTGCCTGCCTGTGCAGGCTTACCCGCGCTAGCGCCGGCAGACCCGGTAGACCCGCTCCAACACACTGGATGCCCCGGCCTGCAGAAACTTCGGACTTTCCCCGAGCACCTGCGCCTGCTCCAGTTCATCCACCTGCCAGCCCGCAAAGCCCTGCCTCAGCTCCTGATCCGCCACCGAAAACGGCGGCCCGGCCAGCAGCGACTGGTCGTAATCCAACGTCACCACCAAGCCAAGGCACCCGGCTGGCAACAACGCCGACAGGGCCTGCGCGTAGCGCGCACGCATGGGCGGCGGCAGGGCAATCAGCGCCGCGCGGTCGTACAGGCCCGCGCAGTCGCCGACATCTTCTGCCTGCAGGGCAAAGAAGTCCCCGCACCACAGCTCCACGTCGCCACTGCGCCATACTTCAAAGTCGCCACGCTGCCGCACCTCGGCCTCAAGCCCATGCTCGCGGAAGAAACCCTCCACGGCCCGCCGCGAAAGCTCCACGCCCAATACCCGGTGCCCCTGCCCGGCCAACCAGGCCAGATCGAGGCTTTTGCCGCACAGTGGCACCAGCACGCGGCTGCCGGGCACCTGCTGCAATGTTGGCCAGTACCGCTGCAGATAAGGGTTCACCTGCGCCTGGTGGAAGCCGATCTGGTTGTCGGCCCACCGTTGCTGCCAGAACGCTGGTTCCATGAACACTCCCGATTTTTAGATGGTTTGCCAGTAAAAGTTGGTTTGGATTTCGATCTTTAGTTGATCGAAGATGAGTGCATCTTAACCTTCAGGACCCCGCCATGCTGCCCAGCCTGTTCATTTCCCACGGCTCCCCCATGCTTGCCCTGCAACCCGGCGCCAGCGGCCCGGCGCTGGCAGGGCTCGCCAACGCACTGCCGCGGCCGCAAGCCATTGTGGTGGTGTCGGCGCACTGGGAAAGCCGCGAGCTGCTGATCACCGGTGGCGCACACCCAGAAACCTGGCATGACTTCTACGGCTTCCCACCCGCCTTGTATGCGGTGCAGTACCCTGCGCCCGGTGACCCTGCCCTCGCCGGCCGGGTCGGCGAGCTGCTGCAGGGCGCCGGGCTGGCCGCGCGCCTCGACCCGCAGCGGCCGTTCGACCATGGCGCCTGGGTGCCGTTGTCGTTGATGTACCCCGATGCGAGCATCCCGGTGGTGCAGGTTTCGCTGCCCACCCAGATGGGCCCGGCGCTGCAAGTGAAGGTTGGCCAGGCACTGGCGGGGCTACGCCAGGAGGGCGTGCTGCTGGTGGGTTCGGGCAGCATTACCCATAACCTTGGCGAGCTGGACTGGCATGCCGGGCCCGACGTGATCGAGCCGTGGGCGTTGGCGTTTCGAGATTGGGTAGTGGAAAAACTGCGGGCTGATGACCGGGAGGGGTTGCTGGCTTATCGGCAACAGGCGCCGTTTGCAGTGCGCAACCACCCGAGCGATGAGCATTTGTTGCCGCTGTTTTTTGCCCTTGGGGCGGGGGGGCAGTTTGGCGTTGTGCACCAAGGCTTTACCTTGGGGGCGCTGGGGATGGACATCTACCGGTTCGACTGACGATTGCGGGGGGCTGCCGCGCAACCCCACCATGGCACAGGCAAAAAAATCCCCAGCCAAGGCCGGGGATTTTTCATTGCGCCAGGATCAATCCTCGCGGTAGCGGCGCAGCTTCAGCTGCTTGCCGGCCACGCGGGTGTCCTTGAGCTTGGACAGCAGCTTCTCGAGGCCATCTTCCGGCAGCTCGACCAGGCTGAAGCTGTCGCGCACCTGGATACGACCGATCGCGTCACGCGCCAGGCCGCCCTCGTTGAGGATCGCGCCCAGCAGGTTCTTGGCGGCGATGCCGTCACGGGCACCCAGGGCGGTACGGCAACGCACGCGGCCTTCGGCCAGCGGCAGCGGCGCACGACGCTCGCGGTCGCCGCGGTCAGGGCGCTCGCTGCGCTCACCACGTTCGGTACGCTCACCACGCGGGGCGAAGCTCGGCACCAGCGGCTGCTCACGCTCTACCGCCGCCAGGTCCAGCGCCTGGCCGTTGGTGGCCTTGCGCAGCAGGGCCGAGGCCAGGGCACGGGCGCTGCAACCCAGGTCGTTGGTCAGGCGGTCGAACAGGTCACCATGGGTGGCTTCAGCCTCGGCAACCAGTGGCGCCAGGCTGTTGGTCAGCTTCTTGATGCGCGCATCGAGCACCGCCTGGGCGTTCGGCAGGCGCGCTTCGGCAACCTTCTGCCCGGTTACACGCTCGATCACCTGCAGCATGCGGCGCTCACGTGGCGTGACCAGCAGCAGCGCACGGCCTTCGCGACCGGCACGGCCGGTACGGCCGATACGGTGCACGTAGGACTCCGGGTCGTACGGCATGTCAACGTTGAATACGTGAGTGATGCGCGGTACGTCCAGGCCACGGGCCGCCACGTCGGTGGCGACAACGATGTCCAGGCGGCCATCCTTGAGCGAGTCGATCACGCGCTCACGCTGGTTCTGGGCGATGTCGCCGTTCAGCGCAGCAGCCTTGTAGCCCTTGGCTTCCAGCGCGGCAGCCAGGTCCAGGGTGGCTTGCTTGGTGCGCACGAAGGCGATCAGCGCGTCGAACTCTTCCACTTCCAGCAGACGCAGTACAGCCGGGATCTTCTGGTCGGCGTGGACCATCAGGTGGGCCTGATCGATCGCGGTAACGGTCTGGGTCTTGCTCTGGATCTTGACGTGCTTGGGTTCGCGCAGGTGGCGCTCGGCGATCGAACGGATCGACGACGGCAGGGTGGCGGAGAACAGCACGGTCTGGCGGGTAGCAGGGATGGCGTCGAAGATCACTTCGAGGTCGTCCATGAAGCCCAGCTTGAGCATCTCGTCGGCTTCGTCCAGTACCAGGTACTGCACGGTCGACAGGACTTTTTCGTCGCGACGCAGGTGGTCGCACAGACGGCCCGGGGTGGCGACGACGATTTGCGCGCCGTTGCGGATGGCGCGCAGCTGTGGGCCCATTGGGGCACCACCGTACACAGCAACCACGTTCACGCCTGGCATCTGCTTGGCGTAGGTTTCGAAAGCGGTAGCAACTTGCAGCGCCAACTCACGGGTTGGCGCCAGGATCAGGGCTTGCGGTTCGCGCTTGCTCACATCGATCTTGTTGAGGATCGGCAGGGCGAAGGCAGCGGTCTTGCCGGTGCCAGTCTGCGCCTGGCCGATCATGTCATGACCGGCGAGGATGATCGGGATAGATTGCTGCTGAATGGCGGACGGCTCTTCATAGCCGGTAGCCACTACGGCAGCAACGATATTCGGGTTGAGATCGAGAGCGGCGAAGCCGCCGGTTTCCTGGGTCATGGGTCTGCCTCTAGGTGCATCCGCAAAGACCCATGCTCCAAAGCTGCACATGCCTTGAAAGACCGTCAGGTCACCCAGGCAGCTTTGGCGGCGGGGATTTGCGAAAACGATTGAAAAAGAAAACTTGGGAAGGTCCGCCTAGCGGACGTGCAGCCGAAGCTGGACTCGGAGGATTTGCACCACCTGATTTTGAGGTCCGCTAAAAGACCGGCGCGTACTATACCTGAAATGTACGGTTAGGTGAGGAATATTTTCAGGGGCTGAAACGATAATCCCTGACGCTGCCACGTTCCCCGTAGGAGCGGCCTTGTGTCGCGAAAGGGGCGCAGAGCGGCCCCGGCAATATCCGCAGCGAAGCTGAAAATGTGGGGCCGCTGCGCGCCCCTTTCGCGACACAAGGCCGCTCCTACAGGGATCGCCACGGCTACGGCGGCACCTGCCATTCAGGTAGCCGGCCGAATCTCGCGGATCAAACCCTCGAGGCTGTAGCCCAATCGTGGCGCCAGCGCCTGCGCCCGGGCCCGCAAGCTTTCCATGTCCAGGGTCTGCTCCAGATCCGCCGGCACCAGCAGAATCACATTGCCCTCCTTCACCGGCAGTTCCCAGTAATGGCGGTGGTACAAGCCGCGCAGCAACGCTGCCCCCAGCGGCTTGCCATCATCGGTGGCCCACTGGTTGATCACCAGCCAGCCGCCCGGGTTGAGTTGCTGCTGGCAGCTCGCCAGGAAGTTCCACGCCAGGTGCCCTACCCCCGGCCCATGGTCGGTGTACAGGTCAACGAACAACAGGTCGGCCTTTTCTGCGCTGGGCAGCAGCTCCAGCGCATCGCCAATGCGCACGTACAGCCGCGGGTCGTCGTCCAGGCCCAGGTACTGCATGGCCAGGCGCGGGACGTCCGGGCGCAGCTCGATGGCTTCGATATCGTCCAGCGGCAGGAACTTCATGCAGGCCTGGGTCAGCGTGCCCGCGCCAAGGCCCAGGAAGAGCGCGCTTTCCGGCTGTTCATGGCACAACGCGCCGACCAGCATGGCGCGGGTGTAGTCGTACTCCAACCAGCTGGGGTCGGCAGTGAACACGCAGCTTTGCTCGATGGCATCGCCGAATTCCAGAAAGCGGTAGTCGTCCACTTCGTACACGCTGATGACGCCAAAGGCATCTTCCACCCGCGCCAGTAGCCGCTCTTGCCGTTCCGTCGCCATGCCTGCACCCGCCCGCACAAAAACGCGCATTGTCCGCCAACACCCCCGATGCAACAAGCGCAGCGCCAACTGTTACCATGGCCGCCAGCCGACAACCGACCAGAACGAGCCTGACATGAACCAACCGTGGAGCCCCGACAGCTGGCGCGCCCTGCCGATCCAGCAGCAACCGACCTACCCCGATGCCGCGCACCTGCTGAAGGTCGAACAGACCCTGGCCAGCTACCCGCCGCTGGTGTTCGCCGGGGAAGCGCGCGAACTGCGCCGGCAGTTTGCCGAAGTGACCGAAGGCCGCGCGTTCCTGCTGCAAGGCGGCGACTGCGCCGAGAGCTTCGCCGAGTTTTCAGCGGCAAAAATCCGCGACACCTTCAAGGTGCTGCTGCAAATGGCCATCGTCATGACGTTTGCCGCGGGCTGCCCGGTGGTCAAGGTCGGGCGCATGGCCGGGCAGTTCGCCAAGCCACGCTCGGCGGGCGATGAAACCATCGGCACCGTCACCCTGCCCGCTTACCGGGGCGACATCGTCAACGGCATCGGCTTCGACGCCAAGAGCCGCATCCCGGACCCGGAGCGCCTGCTGCAGGCCTATCACCAGGCCACCGCCAGCCTCAACCTGCTGCGGGCCTTCGCCCAGGGCGGTTTTGCCGACCTGCACCAGGTGCACAAGTGGAACCTGGACTTCATCGCCAACTCGGCGCTGGCAGACAAGTACCACCAGTTGGCCAACCGCATCGACGAAACCCTGGCGTTCATGCGTGCCTGTGGCCTGGACAGCGCGCCGCAGCTGCGTGAAACCAGCTTCTTCACCGCCCACGAAGCGCTGCTGCTGAACTATGAAGAGGCCTTCGTGCGCCAGGACAGCCTGACCGGCGACTACTACGACTGCTCGGCGCACATGCTGTGGATCGGCGACCGCACTCGCCAGCTGGACGGCGCCCATGTCGAGTTCCTGCGTGGGGTGCACAACCCGATCGGGGTCAAGGTCGGCCCCAGCATGAACCCCGAGGAACTGCTCCGCCTGATCGACACCCTCAACCCGGCCAACGACCCAGGGCGCCTGAACCTGATCGTACGCATGGGCGCGGGCAAGGTCGGCGACCACCTGCCAGGGCTGATCCGCTGCGTAGAGCGCGAGGGGCGCAAGGTGCTGTGGAGCTCCGACCCCATGCACGGCAATACCATCAAGGCCAGCAGTGGCTACAAGACCCGTGATTTTGCGCAGATCCTCGACGAGGTGAAGCAGTTCTTCCAGGTGCACCAGGCCGAAGGCAGTCATGCCGGCGGCATTCATATCGAGATGACCGGGCAGAATGTGACCGAGTGCATCGGTGGCGCACGGCCGATCACCGAAGATGCCCTGTCAGACCGCTACCACACCCACTGCGACCCACGGATGAATGCCGACCAGTCGCTGGAGCTGGCGTTCCTGATTGCCGAAACACTGAAGCAAGTGCGGCGCTGACCCTCGGCGCCATACCCCCTCGGCCTGGTGCCGCGAAGCGCCGCCTGCGCGGCGCTCGCCCCCACCGGCGCGGTCAAACGCTCAAAGCTCGAACCCGAGCATCACCGCACACACCACCAGGAACACGCAGAACATCGCCCGTAGCACCTTCTCTGGCAGCGCATGGGCCAGCTTCACCCCCCAGCTGATACTGAGCAGGCCGCCCACCGCCAACGGCAACCCTACCCCCCAGTCAACACTGTGATGCACGCCATAGGTCACCAGAGTCACCAGGGTGCTCGGCGCCGCCAATGCCAGCGACAGCCCTTGGGCCACCACCTGGGTAGTGCCGAACACACTGGTCAGGATCGGTGTGGCTACCACGGCGCCACCCACCCCGAACAGCCCGCCCATGGTACCGGCAAAGCTGCCCAGCACCCCCAGCCAAGGCCAGGCATAACGCAGTTCGGCACTGGCTGGCGCCACTTTCATGAACATCCGCGCCACGTTCCACACCGCCAGCGCCACCAAAAAGCCGACAAAGCCCAGGCGCATGGAATGCGCATCCAGCCCCACGGCCCAGATCGAACCCAGCCAGGCGAACACGAAACTGCACAACGACAGCGGCACGGCGTGGCGCAACTCAATGCGGTTGCGCTGGTGATAACGCCACAACGCCAGCAACACATTCGGCACCACCATGACCAGTGCAGTACCCTGTGCCAGTTGCTGATCCAGGCCGAACAGCACGCCCAGCGCCGGGATCGCGATCAGCCCACCGCCTATGCCGAACAGGCCCCCCATGGTGCCTAGGGCAGCGCCCAGCACGATATACAGCAACCACTCGATCATCAGGGCCTCGTTCGCCAGCAAAGTTGATAGCGGCATGCTAACCAGTGTGCGCTGGCGGGGAAACGCACAGCAGCGCACAATGGCTATGCGTATTGTGCAAAAGCAAGGCAACCATGAGCCCCGATACCCTCACCGAGCAGCTAAGCCTGTTCCTGGACGTGCTGCAAAGCGGCAGTTTTTCTGCAGCCGCTCGCCGCTACCCGCTGACCCCGTCTGCGGTGGCGCGGCGCATTGACGCCCTGGAAAGCGCCGTTGGCAGCCGCCTCTTCACCCGCAGCACCCATGCCGTGCGCGCGACCCCGGCGGGCCACGCCTTTGCCGAGCGTGCCAGGCGCATCATCGAGGAACTGCGCCTGGCCCGTGCCGAGGCAGTGTCGCTGAGCAATGCACCGGAAGGGCTGATCCGCATCGACGCACCCGCTGCGTTCGGCCGCCGCCACCTGGCCCCGGCCATTGCCGACTTCCTGCTGGCCTACCCGGGCCTGGACGTGCAGCTGCGCCTGATCGACAGCTTTGTCGACCTGCATGGCAGCCACCTGGGCGAAGTGGACCTGGTGTTGCGTGCCGGCCCGTTGGCCGATACCCGCCTGGTCGCCACGCCACTGGCCTACATGGTGCGCATTGCCTGCGCCAGCCCCACCTATCTGGCCAGCCGCGGCATGCCCAGCTGCCCCAGCGAACTGCCCGGCCATGACGGCCTGGACTGGGACGGCCTGGCACCCCCGTACGCGTGGCGTTTCGAGGTCGCCGGGCAAACCCGCCTTTACCGCCCGGCCCGCATGCGCATGGCCGCCAATAACGCCGAAACCCTGTTGTTCGGTGCGCTGGCGGGCCTGGGCATCGCCCATTTGCCCACCTGGCTGATCAGCGAGTACCTGCTGCGCGGCGAACTGGTGCCACTGTTTTGTGACGCAGGCCTGCCCCAGGCTGAAAGCAGCGGCATTTACGCGCTACGCCTGGAACATGAAACGAACTCTCGCAGCCGTTTGCTGCTCGAATTTCTCAAGAGCCGCTTCAGTCCGATTCCACCCTGGGACCTGGCCCTGCGCAGCGGACTGCGCGAGTGATGCGTGCAGTGACGCTCAACGTGCCAGGATTTCCCATTGATTACCTTCAAGGACGTGCATGAACGCCGACACCCTAGCTTCCTGTGACGAGCTGCTGCTGGACAACCAGGTCTGTTTCGCCCTGCATTCCACCTCGTTGCTGATGACCAAGGTCTATAAACCGCTGCTGCAGGCCCTGGGCCTGACCTACCCGCAATACCTGGCCATGCTCGTGCTGTGGGAGCATGACGGCCTGACCGTGGGTGAAATCAGCCAGCACCTGCTGACCGACCCGGGCTCGCTGACCCCGCTGCTCAAGCGCCTGGAAAGCGAAGGCTTGCTACAGCGTAACCGCAGCCGCGAGGACGAACGGGTGGTGCTGGTGCAACTCACCGACAAAGGCCGCGCCCTGCAGCAGCGTGCCAAGGAAGTGCCGCAGTGCATCCTCAAGGCCAGCGGTCGCAGCCTTGAGCAGTTGCAGCAGTTGCAGGCCGAGTTGCTGGACCTGCGCGAGAACCTGCAGAAAAACCTTTAGCGGCTATGCTGGGCAATGGCCGTTCGGCTGAGCGGTGAATATTTATATTGCGCGCTAACTAATTGCGCGCTAATTTAAATTCCACACCAACCCGCGTCCTCCCGCCAACGGGAGCGCACAGCGCATTAGCGAGGCTCAAGATGCAAAAGGTCACTCCGCTGTACATCGCAGAAGCTACCTCTACCGGTGGGCGCGACGGTAAATCCCGTTCCAGCGACGGCAAGCTGGACGTCAAGCTGAGCACCCCGAAAGAGCTGGGTGGGGCTGGCGGTGACGGCACCAACCCTGAGCAGATGTTTGCCGCCGGCTACTCGGCGTGCTTCATCGGCGCCTTGAAGTTCGTGGCTGGGCAAGAGAAAAAAGCCTTGCCGGCCGATGCTTCGATCACCGCCAAGGTGGGGATTGGCCAGATTCCGGGCGGTTTCGGCCTGGACATCGATCTGCACATCAACCTGCCCGGCCTGGCCCAGGCCGACGCCGAAGCGCTGGTCGAAAAGGCGCACAAGGTGTGCCCGTACTCCAATGCCACCCGTGGCAATGTGGATGTGCGTTTGCACGTAGCAGTCTAAACCTGCCCTGCAAGTGCAGTGATGCACACTTGGCGCACACAAAAAAACCCGGCCGAAGCCGGGTTTTTGCCTTACGCAAGAAGCATTACTTCTTGGAACGGCCCTTGAAGCTGTTGTCGCGGGTGTCGATGTCGATCCACTCGTCGATCTGGATGAAGTCGGCAACCTGGATCTCGGTACCGTTCTTCAGCTTGGCAGGCTTCATGACCTTGCCCGAGGTGTCGCCGCGCGCAGCGTTCTCGGTGTAGACAACCTGACGGCTGATGGTGGTCGGCAGTTCAACCGATACCAGGCGGCCTTCGAAGAACACGGCTTCGCAGACGTCTTCCATGCCTTCTTCGATGTAAGGCAGAACAGCTTCGATGTCTTCTTCGTTCAGCTCGTACATGGTGTAGTCGCTGGTGTCCATGAAGGTGTACGAATCACCGCTGATGAACGACAGGGTCGCTTCTTTGCGGTCCAGGATCACGTCGTCCAGCTTGTCGTCTGCACCGTATACGGTTTCGGTCTTGTAGCCGGTCAGCAGGTTCTTCAGCTTGGTCTTCATGATCGCGCTGTTACGGCCCGACTTGGTGAACTCAGCTTTTTGCACCAGCCACGGGTCGTTGTCGATGCGCAGCACGGTACCGGGTTTCAGTTCTTTACCAGTTTTCATTACGAAGTATCCGAATCTGGATGGATTTATAAAAATCGAGGCCGCATATCATAGCGAATTTCCATAAAAGTGTACTAGCGCCGTGGCAAGGTCCGGCTGAGCGGCCTGTTGCGCCGCCCAGCACCGGGCGTGCTGCTGCAGTTCCGGCCAATGTCGGCGGGCTGCCTGCCAGGCCTGGCCCATGTCCTGGTCCATGTTCCAGGCCCGCCACAGGCCCAGCAACGCGGCGCCGGCATCGGTTGACAAGCCGCGTCGATAAAGCGCCAGAAACGCTTCCAGCTTTTCCCAGTGTGCATTCTCGTCCTGCACGTAGATGTGCCACAGCATGGGCTGCCCGGCCCACTGCGCCCGCACGAACGAATCCTCGCCCCGCACCGCATTGAAGTCGCAGCACCACAGCAGCCGGTCGAAATCATCCTGGCTGACGAACGGCAACACCTGCACGGTCAGCGCACCACGCGTGCGCACCTGCCCGGCCTGCAGCGGCGCTTCGCCAAGCCAGTGGCTGAGGCCGGCGACCACACGGCCTTGCGGCACCAGCAGGTGGCAGGCCTGGTCACCGGTAGCCAAGGCCTCGAGCCAGTTGCCCAGTTGCGGGTTTTCATAGGCGAACAGGCTGATCAGCAGCGCCCCGGGCGCTGGGCTTACAGCCAACCCCTGCAGGAAC
Source organism: Pseudomonas sp. PARCl1 (assembly GCF_947311875.1). Taxonomy (NCBI): domain Bacteria; kingdom Pseudomonadati; phylum Pseudomonadota; class Gammaproteobacteria; order Pseudomonadales; family Pseudomonadaceae; genus Pseudomonas; species Pseudomonas sp. PARCl1. The sequence goes on along the minus strand of NZ_CAMZMX010000049.1, from coordinate 27,902 downwards.
GCCTGCCGGGCAGCAGCCGACTGTTGCAACGCGTCGCGCCGGGCCAGCAGCTCAGCCTCGCGCAGCAGGCCACCGGTGTTTTCGGTGAAGCCGGGGAAGAAGAACACTTTACGCAAGCCATTTGCCTGCGGCGACGGCAGACCATGGCAACCCGCTACCCAATCCTCGGCACTGAGGTATTCAAGGTTCAACCACAGGGGTGGCCGGGGGCAGGCCCGCATGGCCTCGACATAAGCCGCTGGCAACTGGCAGGCGAAGGCACCGATCACCACATCGGCAGGCGCTACCGGCAACCAGGCCGCCGGCCACTGGCGTACGTCCACGCCCTGCTGCCACTGCTGCGCCGCGTTGGCGTCGGCGCCGGGGCACATGGGCGTGAAGGCGTTGAGATCATCCACCCATAGGCGCACCGCCAGGCCATGCTCGGCCACCAACTGCCGAGCCAGGCGCCAGGTCACGCCAATATCGCCGTAGTTGTCGACCACGCTGCAGAAGATGTCCCAGGTGGCTTTCATGCGCCGTTCCCTTTAACTTGCGTAAAAACGCGGATTCTGCCCGACAGCATGCGACAATGCACCCCGCCCACTTTGCCAAGGAGGCCGCCATGCCCCGCCGCCGTGAACTGACCATCACCCTGAAGCCGTTGCAGTTGATACTGTGCGTGGCTTTGGGCCTATGGCTTGGCGCAATGGCAATTGCCCTTAGCCTGCTGCTGGCCCATCAACTGTGGCCGCTCCCGCCCGAGCAACAAACCGCGGCCCCGGCCGTGGCACCGGCACCGGTGCAACCGGCCGACGCGCAAGCTGAAATGTTCGAGCGCTACAAGCACATGCTGCAGCAACAGGAACAACAACAGGCCGCTGAGGCTGCGCAGGGTAACCCGCGCAACCTGAACAGCCCCAAGTGCCAGTTCTGGCTGCAACAGAATCGCACTGCACCTACCGACAAAAGCCAGGCCAACGTGCTGGAGTTCTGTTATTGACCACGCGCAAGCACCACCTGCTGGCACAGATCGTCGCCACCCTGGAACATGACCTGGACGTGCTGACCCGTGCGGCCCAAACCGCCTATGAAGCCGCCACGGCGGAAGAGAACATCGCCGAGAACAAGTACGACACCTTGGGCCTGGAGGCCTCGTACCTGGCCACCGGGCAAGCCCGACGCAGTGCGCAAATCCGCCAGGCGCTGCTGATTTACCAGCAACTGCTGCTGCGCGACTACGACCCGGCGCGCGGGGTGCAGGTGAGCAACCTGGTGACCCTGGAGGATGAGGCCGGCGAACAACGTCGGGTGTTTCTGGGGCCTGAGGCTGCCGGCCTGAAGATTGCCGCAGCAGACGGGCTGGTGACAGTGATCACCCCGCGCTCGCCGCTGGGGCAAGTGTTGCTGGGTAAGCGGGTGGATGATGAAGTGAGCCTGGGGGCGCAGGTACTGTTCGTCGTTGATGTTGCCTGAACAGGCCGCGCACGCCTACAAACGGTGCAAGGCGTCGAAACGCCCCGCCAGGCTCTGCTCGGCGAACTGCTCGACGATGAAATCGACGAACGCACGGGTCTTGCCCGGCAACAGCTTGTGCTCGGCGAAATACAGGCTGATATGCCCATCGTCCACATACCAGTCCGGCAACACCCGCTGCAACCGACCGGCCTGCAGGTAGGGCACCGCGAACGGCAAACTCACCAGCGCAATCCCCAGCCCCTGCTCGGCCACCGCGCAGGCAGCGTCCGAATCGCTCATGGTCATGGCTTGGCGCAACAGCAATGGCTGCTGTACCTGCCAGCGGCTGGTCAACGGCCACGAGCGCACCCGCCCGGTCTGCGGCGAGCGGATCAGAATGCCGTCATGGCGCTGCAACACGGGCGGCTCAGCAATCTGCGCATGCCGCTGCAGGTACGCCGGCGCGGCCACCAGCACCCGGTGCGCCGGGGTCAACTTGCGCGCCACCACCCCCGGCGGCAGTTCAAAACCACCACCAATGGCCGCGTCGAAGCCCTGGCCGATCAGGTCGACCTGGCGGTTATCGAAATGCCAGTCCGGGGTAATGGCGGGGTAGCGGCGCAGAAATTCGCCCAGCAAGGGCAGCACGTACAAACGCCCGAACACCGTGCCCATGCTGACCCGCAGCAGCCCGGCCGGTTGCCCTTCGGCACTGGCCAGGTTGGCCACCGCATACTGGATGGTGCGAAAGCTGTCGCTCACCTCGCCAAGAAAACGCTGCCCTGCTTCGGTCAAGGTCAGCTTGCGGGTACTACGCTGGAACAACCGCACCCCCAGGCGTACCTCCAACTGCGCAACGTGCTTGCCCACGGCAGCGGGCGTAATGCGCAAGCGCCTGGCCGCTTCGGCAAAGCTGCCCACCTCGGCACTGCGGATGAAGCATTCCAACGCGTTGAACGATTCCATGGCCATGATTGGCAACCAAAGGTTTACTCTGCTTATAGTGATTGCCATCTTATCAGCAGGTAATCGAGCGCCGATACTGCGCCTATCCAAGGCATTCCAGCCTGGCTTACAGCAGGAGATCAGCATGTCCAAGCAACTTACACTCGAAGGCAAAGTGGCCCTGGTACAGGGCGGTTCCCGGGGTATTGGCGCGGCTATCGTGCGGCGCCTGGCCCGCGAGGGTGCGCAAGTGGCCTTCACCTATGTCAGCTCTGCCGGGCCGGCAGAAGACCTGGCACGGGAAATCGGCGACAACGGCGGCAAGGCCCTGGCCCTGCGCGCCGACAGCGCCGATGCCGCTGCCGTGCAACTGGCCGTGGATGACACCGTGAAGGCCTTCGGCCGGCTGGATATCCTGGTCAACAATGCCGGGGTACTGACGGTCGCGCCGCTGACCGAATTCGACCTCGCCGATTTCGACCGCACCTTGGCGGTGAACGTACGCAGTGTCTTTGTCGCCAGCCAGGCAGCGGCGCGGTACATGGGCCAGGGCGGGCGCATCATCAACATTGGCAGCACCAATGCCGAGCGCATGCCATTTGCCGGCGGCGCGCCTTATGCCATGAGCAAGTCGGCGCTGGTCGGCCTGACCCGCGGCATGGCGCGCGACCTGGGGCCGCAGGGCATTACCGTGAATAACGTGCAACCAGGGCCGGTGGACACCGACATGAACCCGGCCAGCGGCGAATTCGCCGAAAGCCTGATCCCACTGATGGCAATTGGACGATATGGCGAAGCGGACGAGATTGCCAGCTTCGTGGCCTACCTGGCCGGGCCTGAAGCGGGGTATATCACGGGGGCCAGCTTGACGGTGGACGGTGGCTTTGCCGCCTGATTGCGCCGTTGGTGTGGTGGCACCCTGTAGATCGAGCGCCACCCGCCCCCGCCCCGGCAAATGCATTGGCGCCGCGCCCTGTGCTTGCCGATAATCCCCCCTCTTGCTCCTGCCCGCTACGAGAAACACATGCCCGCCCCTACTCTCAGCCGCACCCTGATCCTGCTGATGGCCACCGCCACCGGCCTGGCCGTGGCCAGCAACTACTATGCCCAGCCGCTGTTGCACAGCATTGCCCAGCAATTCGGCCTGAGCACCGCCAGCGCCGGCAGCATCGTGATTGCCGCACAGCTCAGCTATGGCGCCGGCCTGTTGCTGCTGGCACCGCTAGGCGACCTGTTCGAGCAGCGTCGGCTGATCACCGTGATGACCGTCATCGCCACCCTCGGCCTGGTCATCAGCGCCTGTGCCCCTGGCCTGCCATGGCTGGTCCTCGGGACGGCGTTGACCGGCCTGTTCTCGGTAGTGGCACAAATTCTGGTGCCAATGGCTGCCTCGCTGAGCGAGCCGCAGCAGCGCGGCCGTGCGGTCGGCACACTGATGAGCGGGCTGCTGCTGGGCATTCTGCTGGCGCGCACCGCGGCCGGCTTCATGGCCGAACTGGGCGGCTGGCGCAGCATCTATGTGCTGGCCGCCGTGCTGATGGCGATCACCGCCGTGGCGCTGTACCGCAGCCTGCCGCAACACCACAGCCACGCCGGGCTGAAGTACCCGGCGCTGATCGGCTCGGTGTTCCGCCTGTTCCTGGAAGAGCCGGTACTGCGCCTGCGCTCGCTGCTGGGCCTGCTGGCATTCAGCCTGTTCGCCCTGTTCTGGACACCGTTGGCATTCCTGCTGGCAAACCCTCCTTACCATTATTCAGATGCGGTGATCGGCCTGTTCGGCCTGGCGGGTGCAGCCGGTGCACTGTCGGCCAACTGGGCCGGGCGCCTGGCCGACCGGGGCAAGGGCCAGCTGGGCACCACCGTGGGCCTGGTGGTACTGCTGCTGTCGTGGGTGCCGCTGGGGTTTGCCCAACAGTCACTGCTGGCCTTGCTGCTGGGCGTGCTGATGCTCGACCTGGCGGTGCAACTGGTCCACGTGAGCAACCAGAACGCCGTGATCGCCCTGCGGCCCGAAGCGCGTACCCGGCTCAACGCCGGGTATATCACCTGCTACTTCATTGGCGGGGCGCTGGGCTCTTTGTTAGGCACGCAGCTGTACCAGCGCCAAGGCTGGCTGGGCATCGTCGCGGCAGGGTTGGTCATCGGCGCCCTGGCATTGCTGGCATGGCTGCTTGCCGCGCGTAAAACCGAAGCTCGCACCTCCGCCGGGGCGGCCTAGGCGCCTGTTACAGGCAGCGATACCTGGTCGACAATCGACGGCAACTGGCGCCAGCACAACGGCCAGGCGCATCTGCCTGACAGCGTGGCGCAACGCGTGGATCGTCTTGGGGTCAAGGCGGCTGGTAAGATGCCGCCTTTTTGCCGGCCTGTCGCGCCTTCAGGAGCCCCCCGCATGCCCCCGCGTCCTCCCCGCCTGCCCCTGAGCCTGCTCGGCCTGGGCCTGGCCTTGCAGTGCCCTGCCGTGCTCGCCCAGGGCAGCGTGCTGCTGGCCCCGGTGCAGGTCGTCGATACCTACGCCAACGACGGCTACCAGGCCAGCGAGGCTGCAGTGGGTGGCTTCCAGCCCGCCCCTCTGCTCGACACCCCGGCTTCGATCAGTGTGTTCAGCCAGCCACTGCTGGAAGACCGCCAGGTGCGCATGCTCAGCCAAGTGCTGCAAAGCGACGCGTCGGTTGGCGAAAGCTATGCCCCCATCGGTTACTACGAAAACTTCAATGTGCGGGGCTTTGCGCTGAACGCGGCCAGCAGCTACCGCATCAACGGCCAGACCATCGCCGGCGAACAGAGCGTGGCCCTGGAGAACAAGCAGCAGGTGGAACTGCTCAAGGGGTTGTCCGGGCTGCAGAGCGGCGTAGCGGCCCCCGGCGGCTTGATCAACTACGTGACCAAGCGCGCTGAAGCGGTGCGCAGCCTTACGCTGTCGACCAACGAACAAGGCGAGCGCTACCTGGCCACCGACCTTGGCGGTTGGTTTGGCAGCGAACAGCAGTTCGGCCTGCGCGCCAACCTGGCCCATGAAGACCTGCGCTCGTACGTCGACCATGCCGATGGCCAGCGCGACTTCGCCTCGCTGGCGTTCGACTGGCAGATCAGCCCCGACGCCACCCTGCAGCTGGACGCTGAATACCAGCACCGGGAACAGCGCTCGGTGCCCGGTTACCAGTTGCTCGGCGGCAGCGCAGTGCCGCACGGCATCGACCCGGATGACCGGCTGGCCTACCAGCACTGGGCAAAGCCGGTGCAGAACGACTCGCTGAACCTGGGCGGGCGCTTCGAGTACCGCTTCAACGACAGCTGGACCGGCACCCTCAGCGCTTCGCGCAGCAAGGTGGTGATCGATGACTACAGCGCGTTTGCCTGGGGCTCGAGTGAAGGCGCCTACTTCGGCAGCACGGGTGATTACGACATCTACGACTACCGCAGCCCAGACGACACCCGCCGCACCGACGAGGCCCAGGCCTTGCTCACCGGGCGCTTCGATGGCCTGGGGGTGGGCCACGAACTGACCGTGGGCAGCAGCGCCCAGCGGCGCACGCTGGACCAGCGCCCGTATTACAACGCGTGGCTGGGTACCGGCAACATCGACACCGGGGCCCCGGCTTTCGAGCCGTCCGACAAGCCGCTTGGCGCCAGCCAGCGCCGCCTGGACAGCCGCCAGTACGGCCTGTTCGTCAGCGACAGCATCCGTTTCAACGACCAATGGCAAACCGTGCTGGGTGCCCGTGAGGTACGCCTGGACGAACAGACCTGGGACGAGACCGGCGTTGCCGGGCGCCATACCCGCCAATACCAGCTGCTGCCCAATGCTGCGCTCATCTACAAGCCGCAGCCGGATACCACCGTGTATGCCAGCTACGCCAAGGGGTTGTCTGCTGGCGGGACGGCGCCCTGGTTCGCCAGCAACGCCGCCGAAATCCTCGCGCCGACAACGTCGCACCAGCTGGAGCTGGGCCTCAAGCACGACTGGCAGGCGCTGAGCCTCAGCGCCGCGCTGTTTCAGATTCGCCAGGCCTACCAGTATGCGCGCCCCGACGGCGCCGGCAGCTTCACTTACGTGCAGCAAGGCCAGCAGAAGAACATCGGCCTGGAACTGGGTGCAAGCGGCTGGCTGACCCACAGGCTGCAGGTGCAAGCCAGCGCAGCGGCCATTCGGGCGCGGGTGCAGGACAGCGGCACGCCCGACTATGAAGGGCACCAGGCGATCAACGTGCCACGCTTGCGCGCAGCCCTGCACGCCGAATACACCCTGCCGGTCGCAGGCTTGGCGCTGCTGGGCGGCGCACGCTACAGCGCCAGCAAGTATGCGAGCCAGGCGGGGAATGTGGCGGTTGGTGGGTACACGATATTCGATGTAGGCAGCCGCTACCGCACGCGGGTCGGCGGGTATGACACGGTCCTGCGGCTGACGGTGGACAACCTGTTCGACAAGCGTTACTGGCGTGATGTGGGCGACTACCTGGGGGACAACTACCTGTTCCAGGGCGCGCCGCGCACTGCCCGGCTATCAGCTTCGGTCAGCTTCTGATATTCAGGGCCGCTTGCGGCCCATCGCCGGCATGCCCGCTGCCCAGGGGCTGTGCAGCCGGCCCTATGGCCCTGAAACAAAAAGCCCCCGAGCTTTTCAGCGCGGGGGCTTTTCGTAGAATGTGGCGGTGAAGAAGGGATTTGAACCCTTGATACGATTTCTCGTATACACACTTTCCAGGCGTGCTCCTTCGACCACTCGGACACTTCACCGTTTCTCTTCAAGCCTTGCGGCCCGTCGAGGTGCGCTAATTTAGTGAAAGCGCTCCCCTTTGGCAAGCATTTTTTTCAGTTTTTTCATGTATTTGCACCAGAGCCCGGCTGGGCGCTGACCGACCAGTCAGCCTTGCTGCTTTACCTTGCCCATCGCGCTGGGTAACGTCGGTGCCACGCCAACAAAAGGACTCTGCCATGAGCGAGCTGATTACCTACCACGCCGAAGACGGCATCGCCACCCTGACCCTGAACAACGGCAAGGTCAATGCCATCTCGCCGGAGGTAGTCAGCGCGTTCAATGCCGCGCTGGACCGCGCCGCCGAGGCCCGCGCAGTGGTGATCATCACCGGGCAGCCGGGCATTCTGTCGGGCGGCTACGACCTCAAGGTGATGACCCGCGGCCCACAGGAAGCCATCAGCCTGGTCACCGCCGGGTCCACCCTCGCCCGCCGCCTGCTGGCTCACCCCTTCCCGGTGGTGGTCGCCTGCCCGGGCAATGCCGTGGCCAAGGGCGCCTTCCTGCTGCTGTCGGCCGACTACCGCATTGGCGTCGAAGGGCCGTACAAGATCTGCCTGAACGAAGTGCAGATCGGCATGACCATGCACCACGCTGGCATCGAACTGGCCCGCGACCGTCTGCGCCGCTCGGCCTTCCACCGGTCGGTGATCAACGCCGAAGTGTTTGACCCGCATGCGGCGGTGGATGCCGGCTTCCTCGACAAGGTGGTGCCCGCCGAACAACTGCAGGAAGCGGCGCTGAACGTGGCGCGGGAATTGAAGAAACTGAACATGCTGGCGCACAAGAACACCAAGCTGAAGGTGCGCAAAGGGCTGCTCGAGGCCTTGGACACCGCCATACAACTGGACCAGCAGCCTATGGGTTGACCCTGCTGGCCGCTACGCGGGTCGGGCGTACCTGATCCCGCGCAGGGCCGGGCTCACCCGCGAAAAGGCCAGCACAGGCTGATACCGGTATTTGCCCCAGCCAGTGCACAGCCGTACACTGCCCAGCGACTGTCTGGTGTGAGTCGTACCATGCTTTATTCATTGCGCATGCTCCTGCTGGCGCTGCACTTTCTCGCTGTTGGCGTCCTGGGCCTGGCCATTGGCTTGTGCCGCCCCTTCAACCCCGACAACAGCCGCCTGTTCGCACGCCTTTACAGCCTGCCGGCCACCTGGCTGCTGCGCATCAAGGTCAAGGCCGAGGTCGGCCCGCTGTGGGACCAACCGCCCGGTTGCGTGATCGTGGCCAACCACCAGTCCAACTTCGATCTGTTCGTGCTGGGCCAGGTGGTGCCGCAGCGCACGGTCGCCATCGGCAAGAAAAGCCTGGGCTGGATACCGTTGTTCGGTCAGCTGTTCTGGCTGGGCGGCAACGTGTTAGTCGACCGCAACAATGCCTACCAGGCGCGCAAGGCCCTGCAGAAGACCACCCGGGTGCTGCAGAACGACACCTCTATCTGGATTTTCCCCGAAGGCACACGCAATGCCGGCGAGCAGTTGCTGGCGTTCAAGAAAGGCGCGTTTCACATGGCCATCGAGGCCGGCGTGCCGATCGTGCCAGTGTGCGTCAGCCGCTATGCCCGGCGCCTGAGCCTGAACAGCTGGCGCCGGCGCACCGTGATCGTGCGCTCGCTGCCGCCCATTGCCACCGCGGGCCTGACCCAGCAGGACCTGCCAGCACTGGTGGAGCAGTGCCGTGTGCAGATGCAACAGTGCATCGAGCGCATGGAAGGGGAACTGGGCAAGGGCTAGGTTGCTCTTCTGCCGTCTACAGCCCAAGCTATGAACCGTGTTCAACCGGAATAAGCGGGCAACCATGGGTCGAGTAGTGGCGTCAGCGGTGTACAGCGCCGGCCGGAAGGTCACCAACATCAGTATCGACGAGGGCAGCGAGTGGGCACGCAAGCCTGGGCATTTTGTCTGGATCGGCCTGGAAGAGCCCAACGCCGAGGAACTGGCCACCCTGCAATGCCAGTTCAACCTGCACGAACTGGCCATTGAGGATGCCCTGGAAAAGCACAGCCGGCCCAAGCTCGAGACATTCGGCGACGCGCTGTTCATCGTCACATACTCGCCGGTACGTCACGAAGGCAAGCTGGAGTTCATCGAAACCCACATCTTCGCCGGCAACGGCTACATCATCACCTGCCGCAACGGCCACTCCAAATCCTATGCCATGGTGCGCCAGCGCTGCGAGGCTCGGCCCTTGCTGCTGGAGCACGGTGAAGACTTCGTGCTGTACGCCCTGCTCGACTTCGTCACCGAAAACTACCAGCCGGTCAGCGAAGCCATCCATGGCGAGATCGAAGCGCTGGAGCAGAGCGTGCTGGGGGGCTCACTGCAAGAGGACGACATTCGCCGCCTGCACAGCCTGCGCCGCGATATCCTGCGCCTGCGCCGCTACGTGGCGCCCATGGTTGAGGTCAGCGAAGAGCTGCAGCGCCTGAGCTTCCCGTTCATCGACAAGAACATGCGCCCGTATTTTCGTGATGTGCAAATCCACGTCACCCGGCAGATGGAGGACTTGTCGGGCATTCGCGACATTGCCAGCCAGACCATCGAGATCGGCATGTTCCTGGAGTCGTCACGGCAAAGCATCGTGCAACGCAAGTTTGCCGCGTGGGCGGCGATCCTGGCGTTCCCCACGGCGATCGCCGGGGTGTATGGGATGAACTTCCAGAATATGCCGGAGCTGAGCTGGCATTACGGCTATTTTGCGGTGTTGGGGGTGATTGCTGCGGGGTGTACCGGGTTGTATGCCAGTTTCAAGAGGTCGGGCTGGCTATAAGCCGCTTGAGGTCCATCGCGACACAGTGCCGCTACGGGCACCGGCGGAGCCGGTGCCAGACATCGCGTCGCCTGCTTCGCGGGCAAGCCGGCTCCCACAATGAATCGCGCAGGCTTTTCAATTTTTCAGAAAGACAGTTGCGCCTACATCGGTAGCGTGAGCTTTAAGAAGCAGGCGACGCGGTGGCTGTGCTGGGGCCGCCGAGCGGCCTCCGGCAATCTCAGGCGTTACCGGAAAGCTTGAGCCGCGCCGCCTGGGTGAAGTCCAGCATGCGGTTCAATGGCTTGATCGCCTTGGGCACCAACGCGGGGTCGACAAAAATCTCATCCCCCCCATTGCGCAGGCAGTGCAGCACACGCTCGAGGGTGTTCATGGCCATCCACGGGCAGTGCGCGCAGCTGCGGCAGGCGGCGCCGTTGCCGGCAGTAGGCGCTTCGACGAATACCTTGTCCGGGCACAACTGCTGCATCTTGTAGAAGATGCCGCGGTCGGTAGCAACGATGAAGGTCTTGTTCGGCAAGCTCTGCGCGGCCTTGATCAATTGGCTGGTGGAACCCACCGCATCCGCCAACTCGATCACCGCTTCCGGTGATTCGGGGTGCACGAGGATGGCGGCGTCCGGGTACAACGCCTTCATGTCGGCCAACTGGCGCGACTTGAATTCTTCATGGACGATACAGGCACCGTCCCACAACAGCATGTCGGCACCGGTCTGCTTCTGGATGTAACGGCCCAAGTGCTGGTCCGGGCCCCAGATGATGGTTTCGCCGTTGTCCATCAGGCTTTCGACGATTTCCAGTGCGCAGCTGGAGGTCACTACCCAGTCGGCACGGGCCTTCACCGCAGCGGAGGTATTGGCATACACCACCACGGTGCGCTCCGGGTGCTGGTCGCAGAACGCCGAAAACGCTTCGACCGGGCAGCCCAGGTCGAGCGAACAGGTGGCCTCCAGGGTCGGCATCAGCACGCGCTTTTCCGGGGTGAGGATTTTTGCCGTTTCGCCCATGAAGCGCACACCGGCCACGATCACCGTTTCGGCGGGGTGGTTCTTGCCGAAGCGAGCCATTTCCAGCGAGTCGGACACGCAGCCGCCGGTTTCTTCGGCCAGCGCCTGAATGACCGGGTCGCAGTAATAATGGGCGACCAGCACAGCGTTCTGGGCCTTGAGCTCGGCAGCGATGGCCGCACGGTATTCGGCCTCCTGCTCGGCTGTCAGCGGGTTGGGCTGCTTGGCGTCGAGGTGGGCCTGAACCAACAGGCGTTCGGAAATCTGGGTCATGATCGCTGGACCTGCAGGCGCGCGTGCGCATCAAATCGAGTGTATCACCCGGCCCTGACAGATCGGCTAAGGGTGCCGGACGGCGCAGGCCGCCACGGCCCTCTGCGGGCGCGGATTATTATCGGAGGCCGAAGGCTACAGAGAATCCAGCGATTACTAAAGGGGTTTTTGTGTTGCCGGCGCTGGCCTGTTCGCGGGTGGAGCCACCAGGAGACCAGCGCCGGATAACCATCACCCCCGCGGCGACAGCGCTGCGAGGTGCGCGGCCATCAGCATGGCGAATTCTTCCACGGTCATCTTCTGCCCATTGAAATCGACCATGCCATCGGCATAGTGCAGGCTGCTGACCACATCATCGCCCTGCACGGTGGCCAGGCCGCTCTGCACGGCCATCATGCCGACCATCTCCCCGGCCTGCCCCGACTGCATGGCGATCGCCTGGGCATCGGTCTGGCCATCGAGCAGCGCTTGCAGTGTCGCCAGGTCGCCAATCATGGGTTTGGACAGCGAGAGCTTGCTCTTCACCTCGGTGACGACCTGTTTGCTCAGTTGGTCCGGCGGCAGGTCGAAGCTGGCCGGCGCGGCGAAGTCTATCGCCAGGTTGAAGCGGCTCTCGCCGTTGGCGGTCTTGAACGACAGGTTTTCGACCGCCACCTTGGGCCTGGCCGCCAGCAGTTGCCGCAGGTCGCCCTGGAAGCGGGCCTTTTCAGCGTCGTCCATCTGGATTTGCGGCACAGGCTGGCCGGCAGCAGCGGCAGCTTCGAACTCCGGCAGGTGCGACTGGTACCACTTCGACAAGGCCTGCAGCGCCGGGGCATTGACCGAGGTGATGCTTACCGCCATTTGCGCCTTGCCCACCGCGCGGCCGTCCCAACTGATGTCCCCGACCTTGTACTCCACTCGGCCGCCCACGGTGTCGGGGGTTTCAAGACTCTGCAGGGCATACTGCTCCACGCCCTTGACCAGCAGGACCTGCTGTTTTGGCCCTAGCGTGACTTTGGCCTCGGCCAGCAACAGGTCGACGTTGCCCACGTAGATATTGTCGTACGGCGTGGCCGCCAGGTTACCACCAAGCTTGAGGCCCTGAAGCTCGAATGTGGCCGGTGGCTGGTCGTCGTTCACCAGCTTCATCAGCAAACGGTCGGCATGGCCGTGGAACTTGGAGGCCTTGCCGTCCTTGTCGCCACTGACCTCCAGTTGCATCCCCGAAAAATCGAGGCGGTTGCCGTCTGCCTTGTCGAGCTTGAGCGGCGCCAGTTGAATCCGGCTGACCACATCCCCCCCGTAACCCAGGCTGGTCTGCGCGCTGAGCGGCACCTTGCCGCCGGCAGCGTCGAACCAAGGCGCGACGGCATCGTCCTTCTGCAACGTGCTGTTGCTGACGGCCATCACCGGCACCAGCTTCAGCGCCTTGACCCGCGACCAGGGGAATGGACCGTGCTCGATGTGGTCGGTCACGCCCACGTCGAAGTTGATCACCTCGCCTTCACCCACGTTGATGTCGCGGGCCTTGAGCCGGTACTGGGCAGTACTGCTGAAGAAGTGCTGCTCCAGCGACACCCGCTCGATACGCAGGCTGCCACCGGTGGTGACCAGGGCCTTTTGCAGCTCGGCGTTGCTGCGGGCAAGCGCGTTGTCCAGCTCGGCTGGCAACTGCTTGCCGGTGTACCAGGCGCCAGCGGTGGTTGCGACGGCGATGGCAACCGCCAGGCCGGAAAGAATGCCAACTGATTTCTTCATGAATTGAACCGATTGCTGTCCGTAAGGGCTGGGTAGGCGGCCACGGGCCACACAGAGTACGAAGAATATCACCCCCGCAGGCACGGGACGCAGGTCAAAGTGCCGAAATCCTGCCTTTCGGAAGCATCTGACAAACCGATTGACCCCATCGCCGAATCGTTGATTTTTTCGAACACACAAATTGATCAGAACCGCAAAAAACCGCGTAAAAACCGAACAAAATCCACTTAATATCGATAAATATTTCAATGTCGTAACGTCTTGTCATGTTTAACTTGACACCCACCTACCCATCGTTTTTTATTTTCACCACTTTGCGCGCCCCCTCGCGCCTTCCGCTGCTCCAACATAAAAGGTGAACAACATGGAGCCCACCCGCTCGCCCTTGCCGCATGCGCCATACCCTGTGCCCGCCGTTCGCGCCCAGCAACAGGAGCCATGCCAGCATGCAGCATGACCCTAGCGCTGCCGGCAACGGCCAACTTCGCAAAACCCTGCGCCTGTGGCACGTGATCATCATTGGCCTGGCCTACCTGACACCGATGACCGTATTCGACACCTTCGGCATCGTCAGCGGGATAACCGCCGGCCACGTGCCCAGCGCGTACATCCTGGCGCTGGCCGGTATCCTGTTCACCGCAGTCAGCTATGGCACCCTGGTGAAACGCTTCCCGCAGTCGGGTTCGGCCTACACGTACACCCAGCGCGCGATCAACCCGCACGTGGGTTTTCTGGTCGGCTGGTCGTCGTTACTGGATTACCTGCTGCTGCCAATGGTCAATGCCCTGCTGGCCAAGCTGTACCTCTCGGCGATGTTCCCGGAAGTACCCGCATGGGTGTGGGTGGCCGCTTTCGTGACCCTCATCAGCCTGATCAACATGCGCAGCGTGAACCTGGTGGCGCACTTCAACCTGCTGTTCGTGGGCGTGCAGGTGGCGATCATCGCCGTGTTCATCTACCTGTGCGTGCGTGGCCTGCACCACGGTGAAGGGCTTGGCACGGCCTGGAGCCTGATCCCGTTCGCCGACGGTCAGACCCAGTTCAGCGCACTGGCCGCCGGCGCGACCATCCTGTGCTTCTCGTTCCTGGGCTTTGACGCCGTCACTTGCCTGTCCGAAGAAACCCGCGACCCGGGCAAGACCATCCCGCGGGCGATCTTCCTCACCGCCCTGATCGGTGGCGTGGTATTCATCACCGTGTCGTACTTCATCCAGGCCTACTTCCCGACCATGGCGCGTTTCCATGACCACGAGGCGGCCCTGCCGGAAATCGCCCTGTATGTCGGGGGCAAACTGTTCCAGTCGGTGTTCATTGCCTGCACGGTGATCAACACCATCGCCTCGGGCCTGGCCTCGCAGACCAGCGTGTCGCGCCTGCTGTACGTGATGGGCCGCGACAACGTGATCCCGGCCCGCGTTTTCGCCCGCCTGCACGCCCGCTACAAGACACCGGTACTGAACATTGCCGTGGTCGGCATCATTTCGCTGTCGGCGATCTTCTTCGACCTGGTGACTGCTACCTCGATCATCAACTTCGGCGCGCTGGTGGCGTTCAGTTTCGTCAACCTGTCGGTGATCAACCATTGCTACCTGCGCGAGGGCAACCGCAAGGGCCTGGCCAACCAGCTGAAGTACCTGGTACTGCCCACCATCGGCTTCTGCATCATCGTTTCGCTGTGGCTGGACCTGAATGCCCACTCGCTGATCTTTGGCGGTATCTGGGCTGCGCTCGGCCTGCTGTACCTGGGCTGGCTGACCAAGGCGTTCCGCTCGGCGCCCCCCAACTACGTGCCTGAATGACCCACGCTACCCACAACGCCCGCGCCTGGCCGCGGGCGTTGCAGTGTTCGAAAAGGAAAGCTCCATGCTGCTGCGCCGCCTCTCCATCCAATGGAAGATCACCTTGCTGGCCGGCCTTTGCCTGCTGGCCATCGTCGCCTTGCTGGTGGCCACCTCGCTGACTCAGGCACAACGCAGTGCCACGCTGGTCAACCAAGCCAACACCGCCATGCTCGACAGCAGCGCGCGGCAGCGCCTGGAGGCCCATGCCGAAACCCAGGCCCTGCGCATTCAGCGCTACTTCATGGACGCTTATCAATACGGCAATGGCTTTGCCCGTTTGGTGCAAGTGCTGCAAGCCCGAGGTGGCAACGACCTGCGTGCCGAACTCACCCGCCAGGCGCGAGCCAGCCTGGCCAGCAAACCCGACATGATCGGCCTGTACCTGGTGTTCCAACCCGATGCACTGGACCAGCAAGACAGCCAGTACCGCGGCCAGGACGCGGTGGGCAGCAACGAGAGCGGGCGCTTTTCGCTGTACTGGTCGCAGCCGCGCCCGGGCACCCTGGAGCGCGAAGCCATGCCAGAAGCGCTGCTCGGCGACGCCAGCATCGGCAGCAACGGCGCGGCGAAAAACCGCTGGCTGACCTGCCCACTGGAGACCGGCAAAACCTGCCTGCTGGAACCGTATCTGGACGAGGTCAACGGCAGCCAGGTACTGATGACCAGCATCGCCCTGCCCTTGCTGGAACATGGCAAAGTGGTGGGCGTGGTCGGCCTGGATATCAGCCTGGACAACCTTCAGCAGTTGAGCACAAACGGCCGCCGCGAGCTGTTCGAGGGGCAGGGCCAGGTGAGCATCGCCAGCGCGGCCGGCCTGCTGGCAGGCAATAGCCGCGACGCCAGCATGCTCGGCAAACCCGTTGAGCCTGCAGTTGCCGCTGGCCAGTTACGGGTTGCGCACCCCTTCACGCCCATTCCCGACGCCGCCCCGTGGCAGGTATTGCTGGAAGTGCCGGAAAGCGTGCTGCAGGCGCCCGCGGTAGCCCTCAATCAGCGCCTGGATGCGCACAACCAGCGTGCCAACCTGACCAGCCTGCTGATCGGCCTGGGCGCGGCAGTGCTGGGCTTGCTGCTGGTGTGGCTCACGGCCCGCGGGGTAACCCGCCCGATCCTGGCGGTGGCTGCCCGGCTTGAAGACATCGCCAGCGGCGAAGGCGACCTTACCCGCCGCCTGGACTACGCCCGCCAGGACGAACTGGGCCAGCTCAGCGCGTGGTTCAACCGCTTCCTCGACAAACTGCAGCCGGTCATCGCCCAGGTCAAAGGCTCGCTGCAGGAGGCCCGCGGCACCGCCGACCAGTCGGCAGCCATCGCCAGCCAGACCAGCGCCGGCATGCAGCAGCAACACCGTGAAATCGAGCAAGTGGCCACCGCGGCCAACGAAATGAGCGCCACCGCGCTGGATGTCGCCCATAACGCCGCGCAGGCGGCCCAGGCGGCACGTGCCGCCGACCAGGCCAGCCAGGAAGGCCTGCAGTTAATCGACAGCACCCGCCAGGGCATCGACCGGCTGGCACTGGACATGGACACGGCCATGGCCGACGCACGCGCCCTGGAGGGCCGCAGCACTCAGATCGGCACGGTACTGGAAGTCATCCGTACCATCGCCGAGCAGACCAACCTGCTGGCACTGAATGCAGCCATTGAAGCAGCCCGTGCCGGGGAAGCCGGCCGTGGCTTTGCCGTAGTCGCCGACGAGGTGCGCGGGCTGGCACAGCGCACGCAGGTGTCGGTGGAGGAAATTCGCCAGGTCATCGAAGGTTTGCAGCAAGGCACCCAGGATGTCGTGGGCGCCATGCACGAGGGCCAACGCCAGGCGCAGGCCAGTGCTGCACGCATGGAGCAGGCCCTGCCGGCACTGCAACGCATTGGCGAGGCGGTGGCGGTGATCAGCGACATGAACCTGCAGATTGCCTCGGCCGCGGAGGAACAGAGCGCAGTGGCCGAAGAGGTGAACCGCAACGTAGCCGGCATTAGCGACGTTACCCAATCGCTGGCAGGCCAGGCAGACGAGTCGGCTCGCATCAGCCAGGCCTTGAACCGGCTGGCCAACCAGCAACAAGCGCTCATGGAGCAGTTCCGCGTCTAATCTGTGAGGGCTTCTTGGCCGGTAAACCGGCCACCACAGGGGCCCGCACTGGCCCTTGAAGCCATGCCCCCCTGTAGGAGCGAAGAGGCCCTCACAGGCACCACAGCATCATCGTTTTTGCCGAGCACACCTTATGCAAACCGCCCCCCGCTCCTCGTTCTTCGACATCACCAGCGAACAGGGCCTGCTGCGCACCTCGATCGCCGTCACCCTGTTCATCGCCAGCATCGGCATCGCTTTCGGCGTGGCCTCCGGGTCGTTCTCGATCATGTTCGATGGCGTTTACTCACTGGTCGACGCCAGCATGAGCGGCCTGTCGCTGGTGGTGGTCAAGCTGATCACCTCGCATACCACCAGCGTGCAGATGTCGCGCAAGCTGCGCGAGCGTTTCACCATGGGCTTCTGGCACCTGGAGCCGATGGTGCTGGCACTCAATGGCATCCTGCTCAGCGGCGTGGCGGTCTATGCCCTGATCAACGCCGTCAGCAGCCTGCTGCAGGGCGGCCGACACCTGGAGTTCGGCATTGCCATGGTCTACGCGGTAGTGACCGTGATCTGCTGCGTGACCATCGCCCTGGTCGAGGCCCGCGCCAATCGCCAGCTGAAGTCGGACTTCGTGGCCATGGACGTCAAGGGCTGGGTGATGTCGGCCAGCATCACCGCGGCACTGCTGATCGCCTTCTGCTTTGGTTACGCGGTTCAGGGAACCTCATGGGAGTGGGTATCACCGTACATCGACCCGGCGGTACTGGCGCTGGTGTGCCTGGTGATTGTGCCGCTGCCGATGGCGGTGGTGCGCCAGGCCCTGGCGGACATTTTCCTGGTCACCCCAGGCGACCTCAAGCTGCACGTGGACGAAGTGGCCAAGGCCTTTGTCGCCCGCCACGGGTTGCAGTCCTACCGTGCCTATGTTGCCAAGGTCGGGCGCTCACGCGAGATCGAGCTGTACTTCATCGTACCCAAGGCCATGGCAGCGAAGACCATCGATGAATGGGACGCGTGGCGCAACGAGATTGGTGAAGCCGTGGGCGGTGAAGGGCCGAACCGCTGGTTGACGGTGGTGTTCACGGG
The DNA here is from genome assembly GCF_947311875.1 of Pseudomonas sp. PARCl1. Lineage (NCBI taxonomy): Bacteria > Pseudomonadati > Pseudomonadota > Gammaproteobacteria > Pseudomonadales > Pseudomonadaceae > Pseudomonas > Pseudomonas sp. PARCl1. Next base: position 9,969 of record NZ_CAMZMX010000049.1, on the reverse strand, counting down.
CGACCCGGAATGGGCGGAGTAAGCGTTTGTTCATTGCAGAGGGCTTGCTAAGATCCCCAAAAAGCGTGATGCGATCAAAAATATGCTCAAAATATTCAGAGAACAACAATTCAAGAAAGCGTTCCGAAAACTGGGCGGCAAAGCCGCCGGAGGTTCTGGTTCCTTCAGCGTCCGTGCCTGCGCAACCATTGAGCAAGGTGTAAGCCTTGGACACGTCAGGGTAGAGTCGCCATCGGTAACCATCGGAGCCCACACCTACATCAGGAGTGGCAGCACGTTATCGGTGATTTCTGCGATCGGTCGTTTTTGCTCGATCGGATCCGACTGCACACTGGGCCAGGAAAAGCATACCCACCCTACCGATTGGGTAAGCACGCACCCCTTCCAGTATGAAACGGGAGGCTTGTCCTATTCTCCAGCGCTTTCCTGGGTCACCATGGGACACGATGTCTGGGTCGGGCATGGCGCGACCATTTTGGAAGGTGTAGAGGTAGGCACGGGGGCAATCATTGCCACACGGGCAGTGGTGACAAAAAACGTACCCCCCTACGCGATCGTTGGCGGAAACCCAGCCAAGTTCATCAAGTACCGGCATAGCCCTGAAATCATTGAGCGGCTGCTTGCAAGCCAATGGTGGAACCTGGATGTCGAGTACCTCAAACGCCTGCCCATGAACGATCCCGAGGCATTTCTCAAGGCGATTGAAAATGGTGCACCCGCCGCCTCAGTACACTACTCGAAACTCTCCATCGCCAAGCGTAGGGTGCAAGAAGCGCCGTAGTGGGTTCAGCTTTATCAAACTTTGTCGATGGCCTTTGCGTTTGCGCCTCGAAGCTACTGACCAAGCAACGGCGCGGCTACATCCCGGAGCCGCTGCTTTTCTTCATCCAGGTGCAACGATGTCTGCGCACGTTTAACCAGTAAAGCGGCATGGTGTCGGCAATGCTTGCCATACCGCTGTGGATCGAATTCAGCCAGGCTGATCAATGCCTTGATCAGCCGGATATCGATTTCCAACAGCCCTGCCCCGTCCCGTGCGATCAATGTGAAGAAGTCATCGAATAAATCGTGCACTTCGATGCACCGAACATGAACGCGCAGACACTTCTCATCGACGTCATCAGAGGCCGGGGATTGCATCGACCACTTGGAAAAACACCTGACTCCACGGCCGATCACATCGATCACGGTCCCGGAATCATTGGTCGCCGGAGACAAGGCGCGCGAGGCGATTTCGGTTAGAACCGCAAGGCCGAAGCGTGGATCCTGGTCAAATGAGCGGCGTACACCCACCGTGACCGCGCGCAGGATTTCAGCCGCCAGCGCCGAGCCCTGTGGAGGGGGCGAAGCTGTGGGTAGCAGCCGCGCTATGGGCGCGCCAATGTGAACAAAGGTGCCTGGCAGTACTTCCAGGTAGATATTGAGCTGGTGCTTCTCGGCCACTGCCGCCAGGCCGCTGATATCGATGTGCTGCACGTAGCCGGTGTCGGTACTGGCAATCGTGAGCGCGCTAGAGGGCAGCACGCAGGATTCGGGGTAAGGAGCACCACCCAGATAGGGCCAGCGGGCGCGATGCTCCAGGGCAGCCAGTGTCGCGGCCTCGACCCGATCAATTGTCTCGCCGACTCTTCCAAGCGTGGATAGGTGACCGATCCAGCGCAACAGCGTGTACACGATCAGGACGATCATCAACAGGGTCACTGCAAAAAGCACCACCCGCCCCTGAGCCCCATAAGCACCGGTACTCAGCGCGATGATGCCGACCAGGCTGAACAGAAACGAGCCAATGAACGTGGCCAGTGCATTCTGCGTTGTCGAATCTTCCATCACCAAGGTGGTCGCCCTGGGTGTCACGCCATTACTGGCAGCACCGTAGGCAGAAACGATGATACTCAAGGAAAACGTGGTCACCGCCAGCATGCTGGAGGCGATGATGCCGAGTATCTTGTCGACCGAGTCTGCACCGATCTTCGCAGGCAGCGATGGCGGTACGAAGTCGCGCAAGGCGATGGCGAGCAAGGCAGTGACAACGCCAGCAAGCGAAAACAGCGTTGTCCGAAACCACAGGCGTTTTGTCACTTGACGCAGGACCCAGCTCAACCGAGTGATCATTGTTTCTATCCTTATGGTGGTCAACGCTTCCCGGGCCGAATGCTGTGCCCGAACTAACGATTCACGCGAGGCCGCTTTCGATACGACAACGGCGTCTCACCCGTCCATCGCTTGAAGGCTTTGATGAAACTGGTCGGATCAATGTACCCAAGGCGGGCAGAAATCTGTTCCACCGATAGCACATATTCGCGCAAGAACTCCCTGGCCAGCGCGTATCGCACCTCATCGCGCATAGCGATCCAGCATGGCCCGGCACTGATTTTCCGCTGCTTTCAATGTCAGTTCATTGGCCTGTGCGAGCGGTTCCATGAGCGCTTGCGTATTCAGGATGGCCAGATGGGACGGTGCATTGAATTGCGCCCGCACGCGACAGAAGCCCTCGTACCCCTGAATGGGCATCGGCTGGCAAATCCACTACCGACGAAACTCAATACGCCGCTTATCTCGCCACGCGCCTGCACGCCACCGACGACCTCGGTCTCTTGCTGGGTAGCCGCGTGATCGATTGGCATCGTGACATCGAGGATAAGCCCTACAATGCTAAGCAAACCAAGACCAAAGAGTCGGAAACCGGCGTCTACATCCCGTATGCTGGCGTGGTGTATGACGTCAACGAGACGTGGTCGCTGTATGCCAGTTACACGAAAATCTTTAACCCACAGTCGTCCTGAGTTCGCGACATTGACAACAAACCACTGGATCCGATGGAAGGCACCGGGTATGAAGTCGGCGTCAAGGGAAGCCAGTTCGACGGGAAGTTGAACTCCAGCATCGCGGTGTTCAAGATCGAGCAGGAAAACCTGGCGATCTGGATCAATACTCCAGGCGGTAACACGTATAGGTCGGAACAGGGAACCACTACCAAAGGCGCTGAGTTCACCCTGGACGGAGAGCTGAGACCTTCACCAGCTATCGCCTGCCGGGGATTCTGGACAAGCTCACCGTTGGCGGCGGTGTGAACTGGCAGAGCAAAACCGGTGCCGACCTGCACACCTTCACCCAAAGTAGCTATGCCGTGACCAACCTCCTGGGTCGCTACGACTTCAACCAGCATCTGAGTGCGTCAGTCAATCTAAACAACGTGTTCGACCGTGAATACCTGAGCTATGCCGGCGACCACGGTATGTACAGCGCTCCAAGAAATATCATGACGGGGTTCAAGTGCAACGTCTGACGCTCGCGCACTTCGTGCTGATCCCCCGCTATCGGTTTCAATCCAGTATTGACGCCCGCAAATCCAAGGGCAATCGGCTCTGCTGGGAATCGGTGGCTCGGGAGCGCGCCTCTGTGGCGCTCGACTAATGGTTTCTCGGCGGTTTGATCCAGACAGGGGGGGGGCGATTATGCAGCTACCGATCGACAGCTATTGGTCAATAGCTCTCGTGGTGAAGGACCACCTATCAACTGCCGAACGAGCGTGAACGCTGGAAAGTTGGCCTCGGAGCTATCATCCAAAAGTTGCTTGAGTACCTCGGCGGGGCCCGTCGTGATTTCTCGCTAACCCTGGCACCTCGTGGCAGCCACCTTCTCGAGCAGGCATGGGCAATGCTTGCCATGGTTCCCTACGGCACCGTCACCAGCTACGGTCAACTGGCCAAGAGCATGGGCAAACTGACGCTGCCAGAGCCATCGGCATGGCCAATGCGGTCAACCCGATTTCGATCATCGTACCCTGCCACCGCGTGATCGCCGCCAACGGAAAGCTAAGCGGCTACAGCGGCGGTTTGGACAAGAAACGGGACCTGCTGCCCCCTCGAAGCCGAGCATACCCGCGTGGACCTTCTTCAGGCCGCATTTAGCTGAGGCGCTTTCCGGGAGACCTAACTGGCCGCAGCATAGCAGGCAATTTTGCAGGCGCCGCTCGTGGGTCCTACCAGTCTTTGAAAGCCAGTACTCCGCTATCTGGGCACGCCCGAGGCAAATTCGATATTCTGAATGCGCACATTGTCAACAGCGTTGTCCTGGGCGGTGAGCTGGTGATCGTGGGCGATTCCAACACACCCTCATGTACCAGCCACGAAGCGTTCCTGATGGCCCAGGCTGCTCAGATCCACGCTGGACTACTTACCAGTGGGGTGGATGCGGATGATTTCTTCCTGGAACACTTCGACTTACTGCAAAGTGTGCTTGCCAGCTCTTCAATGGGAGTTGGTGCAGTCGGTGACGGCTGGAGCAGGCATCTGCAAAATATCAAGGACACACTTGAGGAGATCGAAAAACTCCATCGCGATTACCTCGGCTCTGGCACCTTGAGTGCCCGCGACGCGTTTTATGCCAAGCGCACCGCTATGTTCATGAAGCTCGAAAAGCATTTGGGGAGCCTGGCCGCGTACGGTTCAGGGTTACGTAATCAGGGAAAGATCAAACAAGCATTGAATATCTCGACCCGCAGCTATCTCCACACAGGTGAGATTGCCGGCTATGCCGATAAGGTATCTGGCGTTGCCAGAGCCTCCAACCTAGTTAAGAAAGGCACGTACATCGGCACTGCGCTGGATGTGGCCGCCACAGGCTTGTCGATTCATAAAGCCTGCACAATGGGCCGGGAAGAGCAGTGCCGCCGCGCCAAATATGTTGAAAGCTCGGCATTGATAGGTGGCCTGGGAGGCGGCAGCATCGGGGGGGCTGCGGGAGGTATGGTAGGAACTGGTGCTTGTGTAGTCGTTCTGGGGTTAGTACAGGCGGCCCAGGAGCGCTGGCTTGTGCTGTAATAGGCGGTGCAGTAGGCGGTAAAATCGCCGGTGACTTCGGGAGCGATAGAGGCGAAAAGGTAGGTGAGTTTTTATATCGTGAGGTATCGGAGTGAATGCAGTAGACCCTGGATTGATTGCGCTGTTTATCCTTGCACCCATAATTCTGTTTATGATCGTGCTGTGTTACATCGCACATAAGTACACTGAGTACTTTGAGTCGTTTCTTCCGAACTGTACGTACGTGACCGGCAATAAAAAAATATTCCAGCATGCAGGCTTACTTGGCAAAGTCATGCGCACGGGATCGATCGCTCTGGTGCTGGCGATACCGACAATCTTTTTGCGCAGAGGCTTAATTGACTTAAATGAAGTTAAACGTTTCCCGCCCAAAATGAAACGATTATTGGTGAGCATGTTAGCCATCCAAATCGTGCTGGTCATTGCGCTTACCATTTCCCATTATGCAGATCGCTGAAAATAATTGACTGGCATTACCGGGACGATGGCCAGATAGATGGCCTCGTCCCAGCTGGCCAACTCCAATCATTTACAGTCCTAGTTAGAAGCGTAAAAATTCCTTTTAGATGAGCTGTCTACACTTTTAAGGCATCGCTCGTGATACCTCTGGTAGTAAAGACTGATCTTCGCCCCATCTCCCCTGCCCCCTCCCATCTGTCTAAAGCAACATGGCCCAGTTGAAGCGCACCCTCTCGTTAGGTGCGGTTACGCTTTTCGGCATAGCCTATATGACGCCGATCATCGTCTTTGGCACCTTCGGTATTCTCGCCGACACAACTGGTGGATCGGTGCCTTCCGCCTACCTTGCCGCATCCGTAGCAATGCTCTTCACAGCCTTGAGCTACGGAAAAATGGCGAAAGCGTTTCCTGTAGCTGGATCCGCTTATACGTACGTACGAAAATCTATCAGCCCCAAACTGGGGTTCCTGGCTGGCTGGGCAGTGCTACTCGATTATCTGTTCCTTCCTATGGCCATTTGGTTGATCGGCGCGGCGTATCTCCATTCAGCGTTCCCAAGCGTGCCTCACCCGGTCTGGGTGCTGGCCTTCATCGGAGTCACCACAGCGATCAACATTGTTGGCCTTCAATTGGCGAAGACGGTGAATGGTGTTCTGATGTTGCTTCAGTTCCTCGTTTTGGTAGCCTTTGTCGGTCTGGCTGCGCACTACGTTACAGGCCCTTTGAATCAGCCCTTCTGGTCGCTAGCGCCTTTCTACCAAGACAGTTTCCAGCTACCCTTGGTCATGAGCGGGGCGGCCATCGCGTGTTATTCGTTCTTGGGCTTTGACGCGGTGAGTACTTTGACCGAGGAAGCGCATGAGCCGCGTAAAACCATCCCTCGTGCGATTCTCCTGATCACCTTACTGGGCGGTGTCATCTTCATTGTCGCGAGCTACTTCGTCCAGCTAGCACACCCCTCCACAGATTTTGCGAATGCAGACTCGGCAGCTTATGAAATTGCAAAAAATATTGGCGGGGACATTTTTGTAAGCTTCTTCCTGATCGGCTTAATTGTTGGTCAGTTCACATCTGGCCTGGCAGCGCAGGCAAGCGCTTCGAGGCTTCTGTTCGCCATGGGTCGGGACGGAGTAATCCCAAAGCGCCTGTTCGGTCGTCTGAGTGAACGCTTCGGCACTCCCGTCATCAGCATCATACTGTGCGGCGTGGTTGCACTTCTGGCTTTGCGAATGGACGTGACCACCTCGACTTCCTTCATAAATTTCGGGGCGTTCTTGGCCTTTAGCCTGGTGAATCTGTCAGTGATTTTCCAATACTGGATTGCTGAACGGCAGCGTGGTGCCAAAGCGGTGATGGTTTACTTGATGCTCCCTCTAATCGGGTTGATAGCGGATATTTGGCTGATGGCGAGCTTGGATCACATGGCCATCTACCTGGAACTCGCTTGGCTGGCCATCGGGTTGGTCTATTTGGTGATCATCACCGGAGGCTTGCGACGGGAGCCACCCGAGATGGATTTCGAAGAGGCATGACCCAGAGACGCGATAATTTTACTTGTGCTGGGCTGATTTGGTCACTGCCTGGGCAAACTTTTGGCGCCTGAGGAGGGTTATTTTGTGCAAGCTCTCTTCAGAGTCCCTCCCAGCGGCGTCGAGCCGAAACTCAATTTCATTCACTTGAGGTTCGCAACGTTCTTTTGGTTGTTTTCAATCGTTTTTCAAGTGCGCCACCCCAGTCTGCCATGGCATGCAATATCGGTGACAAAGTTTCACCCAGCGTGGAAATCGAATATTCAACCTTGGGTGGGATTTCAGCAAAGTCTTTGCGTAAAATTATCCCGTCTTCTTCAAGTTCCCGTAGTTGCTGAGAGAGTGTTTTAGGTGATATGCGCCCCAAACAATTGGCTAACTCGCCAAATCTTTTTTTGTCCTCCAGAAGAAAGTGAATTATTAATACTTTCCACTTTCCACCAATGACCTTCAGGGTGGTCTCGACCGGGCAACTGGCATTTTTTTTACTGCTTGGCATGGTGAACCCTCACTATCATTTAGGAAGTTAGTACCCTTATGGTAAGTTCTTGCGGTTTGGGAAGACAAGAACTACTTTGTATTTCAACCCAGCGCTTCGACTCAGCGACGGGGCGTGTCAAAGCCAAATCATGTGACTTAGGAGGTGCAATATGGCTGCTAACAGTGGAATGCTAGACCCAGATGACGCGGTGATCCTGCTGATCGACCACCAGAGCGGACTTTTTAACACCGTCCGGGACGTGCCCATCCCAGACCTTCGTAACTACGTAATCGCGATTGCAAAAACCGCGACCTTGCTGAACATTCCGGTGATCACGACCGCATCTGTGCCCGATGGCCCAAATGGCCCGCTGATTCCGGAAATTCATCAGTATGCGCCGCACGCAGTATATGTGCCCCGCACAGGCCAGATAAACACTTGGGATAACCCTCTTTTTGTGAAAGAGGTTGAAAAGACAGGGCGCAAAACGCTGATTATCGCGGGTACGCTCACCAGCGTGTGCATGGCGTTCCCTGCCGTGAGTGCAGTGCAAGAAGGCTACAAAGCGTATTGTGTGGTTGATGCTTCAGGTAACTGGAGCAAGCTGGCAACCGATACCACGATTGCACGGGTGACACAGGCGGGGGCCATTCCAACTGACACGTTTGCGATTGTTGCTGAATTGATGCAAACCTGGAATCGGCCAGAAGGCTCGCGCTTCGCCGAAATCCTGGCCGATCATGTATGCCCAGAATACAAATGCCTGATGGAAAGTTTTGGTAAGGCGCAGGCTGTGGTTAAAGATGGTCCGGAAACCCATCTGGATAAATATCAATAACGCTGCATGGGGTGCTATTTTCCACTCTGATCGCGTCAAGGGAATACAGGGCGCTTAGGCGCCCTTGTATCAATCTGAAGCACAATCTTTAAGCGCCACCTCACTGAAAAGCCAGGCCTCCCTCAACTAGGGGTAATCGCTGAGATACTGGCGGCTGGCAATGTGCTTTGGGAGGGGGCGATCTATTCTGTGCAGGATCAGAGGTTGCTAATGTGCATACAAGGAAGCCTGCTCAATCTCATTTAGTTGAACAGGCGCCTCGTTGATTCTAAGAACGGAAGCTAACGCCTGAAAGCATTCGAGTCAGCTTTGGCAGAAACGGATACGGTTACCGAACGGATCGTATACCTCCAAAAGCTTTCCCCATCCCTGCTCCACAATGTCGGGTCGCCCGAAACCGTAGCGTTTGGTGATCAACTCGTCCCGAAACAGCTCAATGTTCTGCATGGGAACAAAGATGGTCGTTCCTGGGCTTGCGTCACCATGATGCTCAGAAAGGTGGACGTGCACTCCATCCCGGCTGAGCCCTAGGTAGAGGGGAAGATCCGCTTCGAAGCGATGCTCGAATTCGACACTGAAGCCCAGAAAATCGAGGTAAAACTCCCTCGCCTTCGCTTCATCGAACATTCGCAATATCGGAATAGCTTTCTCCAGCTTGATTTCAGAGCCGGTCAGACCATGAGGGAGCGCTGCTGAAGCCGTATTCCAATCTTTGTAGCCCAGTTGCTGAGCCACCATTTCAAGAGCTACCGAATGGGTCACCTCATGATCGCGAGCTTCAAGCAAGGTGCGAAGAGACTTGGCCATACGCTTAGCGTTTTCAATTGTCGACATGATTCCTCCTGGAGTCGAAGCGTCTTGGTGCCCGCGTTACCAAACCCCGACTATCAAGAGAGATACGAATGGGTTGGAGCAGATATGCTTTCACCTTTCCTTAACGGCGCGAGCGGCAGGCAGCATAAGCCTCAACCCATGGTACACAGTCTATGTCCCGGTCGGAAGCTGACTTTAGCTGGAGGGTCAATATGACATGGCCGGACGCTTACCCAAGAAATTCTGATACCCAAGCTTCAAACGCCAGCGAGTTGGTGTTTTTCCGCTGCATAAGACTCCCCACATATCAGTTTTGCCATACGCCTACTCCCTGGCTTCACTTCGACCCATTGTAATCGGTCTGGGCCGTACAATTGCCCTATCAGAGTGGATCAATCCACTTCACCAAAGCGTGACCGGCTTAGAGAATAAATTCTACGGACCTCAGATAAGTATTTCTTGAGGCGCCCCTCCACCTGGTCTCGGCATTCTGACGCCCACAGTCAGTTGCCCCAGAGCCCAGCCGTGAACAAGCCATCCCTCATCCTCACATCTCCTCGCCAAATCCTCATTGGCGCGCTGATGGAGACAGTGGCATCAGTCAACGTCGTCGGGTCGTATAGGTGGAGCTGACACCTCACCTCTAACTGCGACTTTTTTGGCATACCGGAGCAGGTAGGGTTGTGCGTAGGCGAAAAACGATGACCTGCCTCAGCTATGAAGCTGTTTTGCATGGTTTTTCTTTGAGCAGTGGCCGCAGGTGGGCCAAGGGTTCAAAACGGGTGCTTCCGCTGGCTGGGCCAACGAAAAAGCCCGCGAACCTGTGCAGGCTGCGGGCTATTTCATATCTACATCACGCTGAAGCGCGCCTAAGGGTCGCTCCAGACGGCTGCAAGACTAGACATGGCTGTGGCAAGCCCCGCTCTAGCACTCACGAACCGCTGTGAATATGGTGGGTCGTGTAGGATTCGAACCTACGACCAATTGGTTAAAAGCCAACTGCTCTACCAACTGAGCTAACGACCC
>NZ_CAMZMX010000048.1:0-39642 GCF_947311875.1 Pseudomonas sp. PARCl1 | reverse complement strand
CCAGGTGCTGCCGTTCCAGCGCTTCGGCGTGTTGGCATTGCCAGTGGTATCGATCCACAGGTTTTGCGCCAAGCGCTTGTCCGCTGCAGGTGCGGACGAACCGTAGATCACTTCACCCTTGGCGCCGGCCGCCGTCGCCGCCGCCTGAGCGGCCTGCTGTGCAGCAGTGACACCCTGATTGGTGGTAGTTAACCCTCCTTGCAGCGTAACGATGGATTGCCCATGGGTGACCAGGCCTTGCTCCGTCTGCTCTACCCGTCCGGACAGCAGGCTGGTGGCCGAGACGTTCGCGGCGATTTCACCCGCCGTAACCTGTCCATTGTCACGCCAACCCGTTGCCCGCGAACCGTACTCGCTTTGCGGTCGGGCCAACTCAAGAGAGCCGTTCACAGCCGCAGCCGTCTGGCTGTGAATACGGAAATAGACGTTGAAGCGAACAGCACCCTCAGGAGCCACGGATGTGAACGAGTGCCGGCTACCCTCCACCGTGATCGGTACAAAGCCGTTGGCCGGCGCTGAAATCACCCCGCCGGCTTCGTTGATCCACTGGTAGATGATGCGCAGGGCCAGCAAACCCGACTCCGCCATGCGGCGAACGTTTACCGACGTGGTGACGCTCTGTCCGCTCGCGACCTTGGGCCGCTGGGTCGACTGGGTGACCAGCGACAGGTACGGGCTCGCATTGGTGACACCGGTGACAGCGACCCGAAACGCCCTCTCCCCCGAGTTCAACCAGGACGAAACCATGCTTGGGTTTCTGGTTGCACTCCCCTCCAAAACCCATCCATCGGGCACGTTGGCATCGGTCGCGCTGGCACGATTGAACGTGGGGTTGTACAGCAGGTTTTCCCCGCCCACCTCGGCGATAGCGGCGTCAATCGCCGTCATCGCCTGACCTTGCGCGGTGATGTCCTGGCCATGCTGGGCGACCGTGTTGGACAGGTTCTGCACGGTCGACGCATCGGCTTTCTTGGCCACCTCGGTCAACGCCGATTGAGCCGCCGCAGCGGCGTCCGTCGCCACCTTGTCCGTTACTGTCACCCAGGTGCTGCCGTTCCAGCGCTTGGGCGTGTTGGCGTTGCCGGTGGTGTCGATCCACAGGTTTTGCGCCAAGCGCTTGTCCGCTGCAGGTGCGGACGATCCGTAGATAACCTCACCTTTGGCCCCTGCCGCTGTCGCAGCCGCCTGCGCCGCTTGCTGGGCGGTCGTTACGTTGCCATTGGTCGTGGTCAGTCCGTTCTGCAAGCTGACGATTGACTGCCCCTGACTGGTCAGCTTGCCATCGGCGTCACTGACGGCACTGCTCAGGCTGGATACCGCTTCGGCAGACGCCGCAATCGAACGGCGCCCTACCGCGATATAGGCAATGTCGATTTCGCCGGTGGTATCCGACGCACTCATCATGTCCAGGCGAATGGCCAGAATGTTCTTGCCGTTCCAGCCCGCGTGGCCAGACAGGTCAATCTCGATATCCTGCCAATCGGTGGTGCTGGTGTTGATCGTCCACGCCATCCGGCGCGCCTCGGCCAGCCCGCCGTCCTCGTTTGCCCAATACATCTGCGCGCCGGCACGGGTGGTATTGCGTCGGCGCAGCCGGATGCGCAGGTAAGGGTTCTCGGCACCGGCGATCGCCGGGGTGAAGTTGCACTGCAGGTTAGGGCAGTTGCCAGAAGTGGCGAACAGCGGGCCGGCGGTGAACGTCGAGCCGCTGAGGGTGCCGAACCAACCCCGCGTCGAACCGGTGAACTCCCATGCCTTGCCGGCCACGAACGACTGCGCGGCACTCAGGCCGTTCTTGAGCTGGGTGATATCGCTGCTGTAGCTGGTGAGCACGCCCTCGGCGTTACTGACACGGTTGGTCAGCAGGTTCACCGCCGATGCATCGGCTTTGGTCGCGGCCAGCGCATTGGCGGCGGCCGCTGCAGCGGCTGCATCGGTGGCCACCTTGTCGCTCACCGCTACCCAGGTGCTGCCGTTCCAGCGTTTCGGCGTATTGGCGTTGCCGGTGGTGTCGATCCACAGGTTTTGCGTCAGGCGCTTGTCAGCGGCCGGCGCGGTGCTGCCATAGATCACTTCCCCCTTGGCGCCGGCCGCCGTGGCGGCTGCCTGCGCGGCCTGCTGGGCGGCCGTCACATCCTGCTTGGTAGTCGTGAGGCTCGACTGCAGGCCGGTCATGGCCTGCCCCTGCGCGCTCACGGTGCCTTCCACATCGGTAACCCGGGTGGTCACGCTCTGCACCGCCTGGGCATCAGCTTTGGTCTGCGCGACAGCCAGGGCATTGGCTGCAGCTGCAGCGGCGTCGGTGGCCACCTTGTCCGTTACTGTCACCCAGGTGCTGCCATTCCAGCGCTTGGGCGTGTTGGCATTGCCGGTGGTGTCGATCCACAGGTTTTGCGTCAGGCGCTTTTCAGCGGCCGGCGCGGCTGACCCGTAGATCACTTCGCCCTTGGCGCCGGCCGCCGTAGCGGCGGCTTGCGCGGCCTGCTGGGCAGCCGTCACATTGCCATTGGTGGTGGTCAAACCAGACTGCAGGCCCTCGATCTTAGTGGCCTGCGCCGTACTTGTACCGTTGAGGGTGGAAACGTCCGTTTCGACCTTGCCTACCCGCGTGGCGGTACCGGCCGCCGTAACGATGGCCTGACCAACATCGGTCCAGTAGGTCGCATTCGGCGGCGGGTTGTTCATCGGCACCGCTTTCAGGGCTTGGTACAGCTTGCCATCGGCGCCCAATACGCCCTGATTGAGGGTATAGGCCTTGTCCTTGTTGTACGGCAGCGAGCCGGCCAACGCAGACACGGTATTGATCTGCTGCTGCAGCTCGGACCGGGCCGTATCGACTTCCTGATCAACTGCCGCAAGCTGCTGTTGCAGCTCGCTTCGGGCATCTGTCACCGACGACTTGACCGTCTCAATGGCGTTGTTGACCTCGCCAACCTGCTGATTCAGCTCGTTGCGTACTTCCCCAACACGCTCATTCACCGAGCCCGGGCCGTCCATGTCGATCTTGTCGATACGGGACAGCATTTCCTCGCCTAGCGCGCTATGGACGAATTCCTCAGTGATCAGCGGCAGGTAATCGGACGGGTCAGCACTCGACGTGCCCAGCACCCAATCAGTCCACGGCCCGGCATTACCCGAGGTGTCCACCAGGCGTGCCCGGAAGTGCTTCGACACGCCGGCAGCCAGGCCGGTCAGCTCATAACTGCGCTGCGGGTACGGGTACAGGCCCAGCAGCGCCGCCCTCTCATCGGTCGCGGCGGTGTTCTGCTCGATCTCGGTGTAACGGGTGTCGTCGGCGCCGTCGGGGAACGTCCAGGCCAAGGCCATGCCCCAGGGCAGCGGCGTCACGGTGAAGGTGGCCACCGTCGGCGGCGCCCCTTCCTTGCCGTTGAGTACGGTTTCCGGGCTGTACGCCGGCAGGCTGGACACCTCCAGCGCGTTCACCGCTCGCACTCGCACCATGTAGCGGCCGGCGTAGATGCCCGGCACCTCAAAGCCCAAGCCCGAGGTGCGCGGCGCAGCAATCCAGGCGCCCGAGTCCTTGCGCCATTCGGCCGTGTAGGCGATGGCCGCCGGCGCCGCCTGCCACTCGGCGCGCAGCGTGGTCACCGCCAAGCCTTGCTCGGTGCGCGTGTAGCTGCTCACCGCCACGCCGGTCGGCGCTTGCTGGGTGCGCGCCGGAATGACGCTGATCGGCTGCGGCTCCAGACGGCTGCCGCTGTCGACCTGATCGTACTTGCCCGGGTCGTTCATCACCCCGGTGATTTCGAAACCGTTGTCAGAGCGGCTGACCTTGGTCACGCGGTACTGCTGGATCACCAGGTCAGCGGATTCCAACCCCCACTGGGCCTGCGCCTTCGGCACTTCGGAGAAATCCGCCGTTACGGTAACGCTGCGCCCGGACACGGCACTGACCGTGCGCGCCTCAGCCTTGCCACTGGGCAAGTTGACGATCAGGCGGTCACCAGCCTTGACCTGTACCTCGCGGTCGACCTTGATCTGCCGGGCCGTGGCCGAGCTGATGCGCCCACCCAGCTGGCGGCCGGCCAGCAGGGCATCTGCCACGCCGATGATGCGACCGGGCTTGGGCAGGTAGCCATCCAGACCGGTACCAAACTTGATGCCACGGTCGACGCTGTTGGTCAGCAGCAGCCAGCGGCCGCGCCGGTCGGCTTCGCTCTGCCGGGTGCAGCCGATGGCGGTGATTTCGGTCTGGTTGAAGTTGTAGCGGCGAATCAGCGCCGGAATCGACACCGGTTGCGGCTGGCTTTCATAGGCGTTATCGGGGTTGTCCCAGCTCACCAGCGCCGAGGAATAGCGGGTACGCTCGGACTGGGCGTCATAGCTGAACTTGCCGTCGACCACGTTGGAGCGGCTGAACACGAATTCAACGTCCGACGGCTTGTCAGCCTGCACCACCATTTCGCTGCCGCTCCAGTAGGTGATCCCCCGGAAGATGGCGGCGATATCGCGCAGCACCGTCCACGCGTCGGCGCGCTTCTGGATGTAGACGTTGCAGGTAAAGCGTGGCTCCTGACCGCCCTTGCCGTCGCTGACCAGCTCGTCACAGTAACGGGCGATTTCGTACAGCTCCCAGCGGTCGACCTTCGACATGTCCAGGCGCCGGCCCATGCCAAAGCGCTTGTTCAGGATGATGTCGTACAGCACCCAGGCCGGGTTGTCGGTCCACGCCCATTTGAACGTGCCGTCCCAAATCCCCGAGTAGGTGCGGGCCACCGGGTCATAGTTGTTCGGCACCCGGATCACGCGCATGTCCGGCTCGCACGACACCTTGGGAATGCTCTGGAACTGGCTCGCATCGAACTCGATGTACAGCAGCGCGGTGTTGGGGTAGCGCAGCTTGGCGTCAATGACCTCGGTGATCGCCTCCACCCGCATGGTGTCGGAAATGCTGTTGGTCGTCTGGGTGTTCGGCGTCAGCCGGCGCACGCGTAGGCTCCAGCCGGTGGCCGACTTCGGCAGGTCGATACGGTGCGAGCGCTCGTATTTTGTGGTGGTCTTGTCGTTGAGGGTGGCGGCCAACACCTCTTTCCACAGGCCGCCATCGACCGACAGGTCAATCGCGTAGTCGATGCGGTAGCCGACCACATCGCCGTTGTCCTTGCGTTCCTGCAGGGCAGGCCAGGACAGGCGCACCCGCGCCGCCGACAACTCGGGGTTGGTCAGGTCCTTGACCCACGGGGTATCGCTGCGCAGCTCAACGCCTACGGACGTTTCGTTCTCCACCGCCGGCAGGCCGGCGATGTACTCCTGATGCTGGGTGCCGGGGCGGAACTCCCATTTCACCCCGGGGAAGTTTTCCGAGCCGTCGGCGCCGATCAGCGGGGTACCGTCGAGGCGGATGCGGCGGCCGTCCAGGTTGCCGGCATACTCTCCCTCACCGAGAGCAAACAGCATCTTGGCGCGGGCGACCGAGCGCACCGAGTCCGGCGCCTCCACCGGCGTGTGGACTTTCTCGGAGCCGCCCTTGCGCCCGGCAACGGGTGGCAGGTCGGTCGGGGTCGCCTTAACGGCCTTGGCCGGGCCTGCCTTGCGCGAACGGCGCGGCTTGCTGGCCACCGTAGGGGTTTCCGGTGAACTCGCCGCTACGGCGCCTTGGCGCTTGCGTGGGCGGGGTTTGCGTTCGGTATCGGCCATAACCTTTTCCTTCGGGCACAAAAAAACCGGCCTGAGCCGGTTTCGGGGGAGTCTGAGAACGGGGTTACATCTGGTCTTCGGCGTAGATACCGCCGGAAATGAGCGCTCCGCCGATGAGACGGCGCCCGTAGCCAAGCCCGACCGGGTTACCTTGGGCCACGGTCGTGACCGCGCCGCCAAAGGCATAGGACGGGGTGTTTTCGGCCTGTTCCTTGGCGTTGAGCCCTTCGGCCTGCGGGGCCAGCATCGACACCACACCACCCATCATCATGCCGGCGCCGGCGGCCATCACACCCATGCCCAGCCCACCGGGCACCATCAGGCCAACGCCGACCAGCACGGCGCCGAGCACCACCTGGAACAGTCCGCCTTTCTTGCTGCCGGCCATGACCGGGGCAATGCGGATATCCGCCGCGCCGGCGCCGAAGTCCAATTCGGCCTCGGGCATGTTGCGCCGGCCGACAAACACCGCGTAGGTCAGGCCACGCTCACGGCTGGTTTCCAGAAACTGCCGTAAGCCCGGCAGTTGGGCGCACAGGGCGCGCATGGCCTCACGCGGCGACGCCACTGCCAGGCGAAACTCCCGGCCGAAGCGCGCACCCAGCACGCCATACAGGCGCACCGTGCGCACCACGCGGGCCGATTCAGTGATTACCATGGCCATGGGTCATGTCCTTGTGTCGCAGGGTGAAGATGGTTCGCTCTTGCCAATAGCCGCCGTAGACGGCGCGCTCACTGAGCCGACCATACAGGTGGTGCAGCATCAGCCCGTCACCCAGGTAGATCGCGGCATGGTTGGGTTCGGCGGCCTGCACCTGCATGACGATCATGTCGCCGGGCTGCAGGGGGCCGGTTACCGGCTCAAAGCCGGCCGCCACGTAGTTCTTGGCGTAGAGGTTTTCGCCCCGGGTCCACCATTCGTCTGTGCGTTCGTAGTTGGGCAGCTCAATGCCGCGTTCCTGCAGGTGCCAGTCACGCACAATCGCATAGCAGTCCCACACCCCGTGCACGAATGGCCGGCCAATCAGCGGCGTGGGCACCCCGGTGGGCACGATGGTGTTGAGGTCGCCTTCCGGCCAACTGAGGATGTGCCAGGGCAGCCCGCTGACCTCGCAGGACGCCCGGTCGTGGTCGCTGGCCCGACTGGTTTCGTCCGGGTGCGAATGCACGATGCCGATGATGGTCCCGAGGTCCTCCGCCTGGGCGTAGTCCTGCGGGTCCAACTGGAACTGTTCCTTGGGGTCCAGGGCGAGGTTGGCACAGGGCACGTACACATGCCGGCGGCCGATCTGCACCACCAGGCCGCAGGCCTCGCGGGGATAATCCCGGGCCGCATGGGCACGGATGGATTTGAGGATATGTTTACGCATGCTCAGTTCCTCAGAAGGCCGGCAGCGGGGAAACCCCCGAAGGGCAGCGGGTTGTTGTCGCCAAAGCGGGCTTTGCAGTCGCTCAGGCAGCCCAGGCACACATCCTTGGCCGGATCGTCAGTCGGCTTGCCGTCGGCATCGGTTACCGGCGGGCCGGTGTAGCCGCAGTCAGCGCCGCGGTACTCGTTGCGCAGCGACCATTCGCACATGGTGTGGATGATCCGCGCCGGGATCTGAAGGCCGTTGGAGTCGGCCGGCGAAGTCAGCTCCCACACCACATGCTCGTCGTCTTCGCTGACCTTGGCGTCGATATCCCAGTACTGCAGCCGTTCCTCTTCGGGGTTGGCGTCCGGGTTGCCAGCGGGGAAGTTGCGCGCATCCAGGTAGTGGGCGAAGGTTTCGCGGATGGTCACCCGTGCCTGCACCAGGTCATCGAAGGCCAGGCACAGCGCCCTGATGGACCCGTCCAGGTTGCCGACGGTGAGGGTCGGCCGTGCGGCAGGGCCATCGGTCGACATGTCCAGCCCCGTTACGGTCACGGGCCACGGCTTGTACTCCACGCCCCGCCACCAGATGGACTTGGCCAGCAGCTCGGTGCCGGCGGTGAGCGCCGCCTGAACCTCTTGTGGGGTGTGCTTGACCAGCGTGCCGTGGAAGTACTCAACGTCACCGCCAAAGGCCGTACAGTCGATTTCAAACAGTTGGATCAGGTCGCCCGGGTTCAGGCCCTGAACGTCAGCGGAAAAGCCCATGTGGCCCCCTATGGATGGAATGTGGTGGTGAACGTCACGGTCAGCACGTAGAAGTCGCCGCCCTTAGGTTCCCAGCCAATGCCGGTGGTGTAGCGGAACAGGCCCAGCTCCCCGTCCGGCGGCGTCCAGGCAAAGGCCTTGCCGCCTCGGTGCCGGCGCAGGAAGTCACGAATCGGCTTCACGTACGCCAGGCGGCCGGCGAAGGTCAGCGGCCACGTTTCCGTGACCGCGTTGATGCCCTCGCCCACCACCTGGCTGTAGCCGTCGCCGTAGCTGTTTTCCCGCAGCCGCTGGTTTTCCTCGCCCACGGCGATGTTTCGGGCCTGCCAGGTGAATTGCTCAAGTGCCATGGGGTGTCCTATCGCTTGATCATCGCCCGGCGGATGGTGCCGCCGTCCGACAGGTCGCGGGCCAGCAGGCGGTAATGTAGCTTTTCGACGTATGCGCCCAGCTCGGCACCGAACTGCTCCAGCCCCGGCGGGGCCTGTGTCTGCGCACTGCCATCGGATTCGATGGTGATGTACACAATCGGCGCCGCCCCGCCGCCGCCGGCCGCAGCCTTGCCGGCCTCGGCCGTGGCCAAAAAGTTCTTGAGGTCACCGTTCGTGCGACGGTCAACCACCCGTTCGCCCTGATCCAGCAACCAGGTGCCTTCGCGGGGCACGTTGTCGATACCGTCGTGCGCCATACCGGTCAGCGCAGTGGCGGCAATCATGCCCACCGAGGCGTAGCCCAGTCCGCGAATCATCGCCGCCATGGGCGGCCCCGCAACGGGGCCGAGCGTCAAGGCCTGCACGGCCGCCACCTCGGTCGAGATGATCGCCTGCGCGATGCTCGCCGCCTTGTTGGCCAGGAACATCACCTTGTACGCGGCCGAACCTTTCTGCCCCAACTGCTCGAGCATGCCGAGCGCATCCCCGGTCATGCTGGAAAACATGCTCAGGGTGGCCATTTTGTAAGCGCTGCCCAACGTGCTCATGCGCTCGTTGTTGGTCTGGGTGATCGCCGCCACGTTGTCAGCGTGCTGCTGTTCGTTGATCAGCTTTTCATTCAGGAACGTCTTCTGCCGTTCCAGCTCGGCCTCCTGCCACTGCTCCAGCTCCTGCTGGGCTTTCGCCACTTTCATCAGCTCGCCCGCCGGCCCGCCCACGGCCCCATCCAGGCCGCCATACGTCGGCGCCTTGGTGATGGCGGCCTTGCTGAACTGGCCGGTGGCCTTGTCGTACTGCTCGGGGCTGACCCCGCCGGCCGCCTGGGCTTCCTTGAGCAGGCGCACCCGCTCACGCATCTGCGTCAGAAGCTTCTGCTCGGCCGACTCTGACTGCGCGATCAAGTCCCTGTAGGCCTTCTGCGCGTCCAGAGCATCCTTGGCCGTCGCGGCCCGTTCCAGCTCCTTTTTCTGCAGGTCGGTGAGGCCCTTGAGTTCGCCTTGCGTCGTGGCATAGCGCACCTTGGCCAGCTCGGTGGTAGCGCCGTGCACCGCCGCCTGCTCTTTCAAGGTGGCCAGTTGCCGCTTGAACGCATCGTCCAGCTGCTTGGCCCGGCGCGCGGCGGCCTCGCTGGCCTGCTTGCTGAGGCGTTCGCCCTCTTCGCGGGCCTTCTTCGCGGCCGCCTGTGCATCGGCCTCCCTGGCCGCCGCACGCGCCTGCTCGGCCAGCTTGCGGCCGGCCTCGGTGTCGTCCAGGCCATCGGCCTTGATGGCCCGGTTGACCTCGCCCAGCTCGCTGGGGTCTTTGAGCTTGGCCGCCTGCTCGGCGTAGTTGGCAATGCGCTTTTCCCACGCGCTGATGGTGGTCGCACTGGGCGGCTGGATGCTGTTGAGGCCTTGG
This sequence comes from Pseudomonas sp. PARCl1, assembly GCF_947311875.1. Lineage (NCBI taxonomy): Bacteria > Pseudomonadati > Pseudomonadota > Gammaproteobacteria > Pseudomonadales > Pseudomonadaceae > Pseudomonas > Pseudomonas sp. PARCl1. The sequence continues at coordinate 30,033 of NZ_CAMZMX010000048.1, read as the reverse complement.
CCAACCCCTTCGGCCGCCGTCTTGGCGCCGTCCATGACGCCGTTCAGCGTGGTGATCTGGTCGCCCAGCACACTCACCTGGCCAATCGTTTCCTGATACTGCCCGGCCAGCTGCTGCAGGGTGCTGCGCACTTCCTCGTTCGGCTGGATGCTGCTGGCCAGGTTCTGCGTGGCTTCGTCGACATCGATGCCGCCGGCAATGCTGCGGCGGAAGTTGGCCGACGCGGCTTGCCGCTGGTACTGGTTGGCCCCGAAACGCTGGCCACCCAGGTAATCGCCCGAAGGCCCCTGCGCGACCGCCTGCATTTCCTTGACGATTTCCGCCGCTTTGGCCTTGGCTGCCTCCTGCTCTTCGATCAGCTTGCTCAGGATCGGCCGGCGCTGGGCGTTGCCCAGTTCCTCCCATTCCTTGCGCAAGTCCGCAATCGGCCGCTTGAGGTCGACGGCGGCACTGTTGGCCGCCTCGGCGTTGGAGCTGAACAGCAGGAAGCCCGCCGCCGTGCCGGCGACCAAGGCCGCCAGGCCGACCGGCCCCCCCAGCAGCGACAGCAGCCCGGCGCCGGCCCGCGCGCCGAGGGACGCGGCCGCCGCGTTGGCGGTCTGCGCCGCCGTCAGCGCGGTGGTGGCCTCCAGCTCGGCCAGCTTGGCCGCTGTGAGCGCCCGAGAGGCGACCGCCGCTTCGGCGGTGCTGGTGGCGAACGCCACCCGGCGCTGCGCGGCGATCACATCCGCCTGAGCCACCCTCAGCGCCATGGCCGCCGAATCCATCTGCGCGGCGGTACGGCCAATCTCGGCCGAGGTTGCCGCCCGGGTGGCGATGACCTGCGCACGCAAAGCGGCAACCGCCTCCAGCGAACGCTTGGTCAGGTAGGTCACACCGGTGGCCGCAGCGCCTGCGGCCAGCAGGTCCAGGTTGTTACCGGCCAAGGTCAGGGCCGACGACAGCGCTTGCGTGCTGCCGGTGGCCCCGTCCATGCCGCCCACCCAGGCCTGCATGGCGTTTTTCAGCGTGGTGAAGCCCGAACTGACCGAGTTGGGCATCTGCTTGTATTCTTCGCGCAACACGCCCAGCTGGCTGATCAACGCCGGCACGACCTTATCAATGGTCAGCTTGCCATCGTCGGCCATGCCCTTGAGTTCACGCCGCTGAACGCCCATGCCGGCCGCCAGGGCGCGAATGATCCGGTCGCCGCTCTCGTTGACGGCGTTGAACTCTTCGCCACGCAGCACGCCCTGAGCGAGCGCCTGCGACATCTGCGTCACGACCGAGCTGGTTTCCTCGGCACTGGCCCCGGATACCTGCAGGCCGGTAGCTAGCACCTCGGTCAACTTCACCGCATCGCTTGAGGTGTAACCGAATTCCCGCAGCGAGGCGGCCGAGCGGGAGAACAGGTTGGCGTTGGAGCCAAACGCCGTGCCGGTTTTCTGCGAGATTTCGAAAATGGCTTTCTGGTTGTCGAGAAAGTCGGCCTGACTGGCCGAGGCCAGCTTGAGCCGCGCATTCACCGAGTTCCAGTCGTCGGCCATGGCGATGATGCTGCCGGCGGCCAGCGCGCCGGCCATGGTGCGAAAGTAGTCCCCAGCCGTGGCCGTCAGGCCCTGCAGGGCGCCGTTCTGCGCGTCAATCGCGGCCTGCTGGGAACGCCACCCGGCCGCTGCTTCGCGGTTGCCCTGGGCGATGGTGCGCAGGTAGCCCTGACCCATCCGGCTCGCCCGCGACATTTCGCGCTGATAGGCGCTCGTCTCGGCCGATACGCTGACCACCAGGGACCGTAAGGTTTGCCCTGCCATGTGCAGCCCTCAAAAAAAAGCCCGCTCAAGGCGGGCTGTCGTTACTGTCACGCGGGCTGTCTGGCTCGTTGCTGCGATCAATAGCAGCACGGCCTTTCAGGTAGGCGAAGAAGGTGTCGGCGGCCGACTCTTCCGGCTCGTCGTCTTCCTGCTCCGGTCGCTGGCTCCACGGCGGCAACATGTCCACGGCGCTCACTTTCATCCCCGCCGCCTGCAGCGGCGCAGCCGCCATCATCGCGGCCAGCACATCGCCACGGGCGTCACTCAGGGGGGATTGCATGTCGAAGGCGCGCCAGAGGAAATATTCCTCGGCCGGCATGTCGTCCAGCTCGCTCAGGGTGCGCCCCAAGCGCAGGGCGAGCGCCATCTTGAACGCCAGGCCAGGCTCCGCCGTCAGGCGTTTCCCGCGTCGGCTACCGGGTCGCTGGGCTCCTCTTCGGTGCCGACCTTGACGCCGCTCAGGGCGAAAATGCGGGCGACCAGTGCGTCATGCACATGGGTGAAGTTCTGCGCGACCTCGGCAATGTCCTGGGCACGCTGGGCGCTGCCGGCCGGGGCGAACACCGGTACACGCTTGGCATCGCGCAGGGTGGTCACCAGCAGGTAGGCATACAGCGCCCGGGCGCCGTAGGGCTTCCACGGCTCGTCCAGCGGATCGGCCGGCGGCAGCTCGGCGCCCTCTTCCAGCGGTACTGGCGAAAGCGCCTGGGTCATGCGGCTGTACTCCGACCACTCACTGAGGGTCAGGCCGCGCAGATAGACCGACTGGCCCCACTCGGCCACCGGGACCAGCTCGCTGCGCAGGTTGCGCTCCAGGCTGACGGCCGAGGCACGCACGGCATCAGCCAGGCTGTTGCGGCGAAACAGCTTGTTCAGCCAGTTCATGCACCACCCCCGGCCGGCGCCGCGTCCCATTTCACTTTGCCGGACACGCGCACCGAGAACGTGGCCGCCAGGGTGCCGCCGGCGGCGGCCTTGTAGGTGTACTGCTTGACGAAGCCGATGAAACGGCCGGTGCTGCCATCACGGTGCTGGATGCGCCAGGCGCGGTTTTTCTTGTCGTCTTCGGCCTTCATCATCTCTTCGTGGGACTCGGCACCCTGTGCCCAGTTACCCGCGAACGAGACGGTCGCGCCGTCAGACAAACCGCCTTCGTACTCTTTGGCGTCACTGGCAAAGGTGGTGGTTTCGTTTTCGTCGGCCTGACCGCCTTGCAGGTCGATGTCCTTGATGGTCGCTCCGAGTTCGACGTACTCCAAGCCGGATGCCGTCGGATCGGTGGCCTCCACCTTGGTCATGCCCAGTTTCAGCTCCAGCGCTGTTTGGCTTTTCGATTTTTTACCAGCCATGTGGCGTTACTCCAGGGGTGTAAGGGTGAATTCCCAGCCGATCCCATACAGGCCGGCGTCGTGGTCGTCAGGGACGCGCTGGGCGCCGGCACAGCCGAAGCCCTCGGCGCCACTGCGGGTGGCCTCTTCCAGCAGCGCCTGGGCGGTCTGCAGGGCCTCTACGTGGTCGTCCGACCAGCACGTCACCTGCACGTTGGCATCGCCGCCGCCATCAGGGCCGGACAGGGTGAAGCTCTGGGGCTGGCTGACGACGGTGTAAACCAGGTAAGGCTTGGCGGCGCCTTCCGGGGCAACGCCCGGGTACAGGCGACCGTCCACCAGCGGCGCAAGCCGGGTGTTGAGGTGAATTTCGATCATGATCAGTTGATCCCAGTGATGGCCTTGTCGATGCCTTCGGCCAGCTTGCTGATAACGGCGCCCTCGATCTGCGGCAGCGCGTTATCCCAGGTCGGCCGAATGAACGGCTGCGCGGCCATGTTGACGGTGCCATGCTCCAGGAATGGCCAATAGAACGGGGCTTCCTTGTCCTTGCGCGGTGCCGCTACCCGCACGCCGGCCACTACCTCGCCGGGCGTTTCGGAACGTCGGGCCACACTGGAAACAATGCCGCGCTTGAGGCGTCCGGTACGGAACGGGGCCGAGGCACGCACCTTGTCCCGGGCCACCCGCGCGCCGGCCGCGACGGCCTGCCGGCTGACCTTGTTCTGCAGCGCCTTTTCCAGGCGCAGGAAGTCGTCGGCCAGCCCTTCCAGGCCGGTGAAGTCGATGGATGCGTGCATCAGGTCTTCGCCGTGGTGGTCATGAGGGTGGTGTAACCACGGCGTGGCCGGTCCGGTAGTGGTACCACTACGTCGTAGGCCTGACCGTCGTTACGCGTAACGCGCAGCCCGGCCCGCAGGTGCGGGGCACTGCGCACGATGAACTGCATGGTGACCTCGGAGCGCTCCGCATCGGCCTGCAGGTACTGGCGGCCGCTGACCGCAACGGCCTCGGCCCACGGCGTAGCGAACTGTACCCAGGCCTTTTTGACTTGGCCGGTGAGGCCTTTGCTTTCCTCATACCTGGACAGCCTGACCCGCTCGTTGAGGCTCATACGCTGTACCAGCGATGCGGGTCAGTGAGGTGGCGATAGCCCAACGGGATTTCGCTGGTGATGTTGCCGATGTTGACCGCCCCCGGGTTGTCGAACCAGTGGGCGACCATCATCAGGATGGCCAGCTGGATATCCTCATTCGCCTGCAGGGCGTTTGCCGGCGCATCGTCCGGCAACGGCTGGTCAGGCGGGTACAGCACGCGCTTGGTGCCATGCTCCACTGAACGCACGGCAGCCCGTGCGTACAGCGAAAGCTGGTCATCCAGTGAGTCATCATCCGGCTCAAGGCGCGCTTGGATACGCAGCTGTTTTGGGGTCCAAAACACTTTTTCCATGCACAAAAAAACCCGCTTACGCGGGCCGCCTCCTGAGTCGGGTTATTAGCCGGCAGCGCGCATCTGCAGCATCTTCACCGCCTGGTGGTTCTCCAGCATGCTGCCCACGCGCTTGGTGGTGTAGAAGCCCACATACGGCTTGTTGGTGTACGGGTCGCGCAGCACGCGGGTGCCGATCAGGTCGATGATGGTGTACGCCCGCTTGAAGTTGCCGAAGGAAATGGCCTGGGCGTTGCCGACGATATCCGGCATTTCCTCGTTCTCGGCCACGCCGTAGCCCAGCAGCACCGACGAAACGTCCTGTTCCAGACCCGGGCGCCACAGGTAGTTGCCCTGCTCGTCACGCAGCAGGCGGCAGGCCATCAGCGACAGGTTGTTCATCATCCACTTGGCACCGGAGCGGTACGGCTTGCGCAGGCCGTGCACCATGCGCACCAGGTCGTCGGGGCTCAGGGTCGCGGCGTCGGCCAGAATGTGCTCCAGCTTGCCGAAGGTACGGTCCTTGTCCTTTTTCGCCTCGGTGGCGTAGGCGAACAGGCCCTTGGGCTTCTTGTCGCCGTTACCGTAACTGAACGCGGCTTCTTCCTGTTCGGAGAACTCGGTGTTGACCTCCTCACCCAGCCAGGTTTCCACGTTGAAGAACGCGTCATCCAGCATGCCTTGGGTGGCCTGCGGGTTGGCGTAGATTTCCCCAAAGATCGGGGCCACAGGTTGCAGCTTGGGGGTGCCGGTGGATGGCCGCTCTTCAGTTTCGCCGACCCAGCCGGAGGTGGCGCCGCCGACATTCACCAGCTTGCGGTAGCCAGTGCCGCCCATGGTGATCACCTTGCACTCCTGGCGCATCACCACCGCATCGCGGGCCAGCTCACCAATGGTGCGGTCCAGTTCCTCAGGCACGGCATAGCCGCCATCTTCCGGGGTCTGGGTATTGAGAGCTTTGCGCTCCAAGTCGCGCAGGCCGTCATCATTGCCTTTGCGGATGAACGCACCGAACGCGCTCTTGTGCTCGTCCACATCCTGCGGTGAACCACCGCCGCCACCGCCACCAGGGCGGTTTTGCTTGGCCAGAATGGCCTCCAGCTGACCCTTGAGGCCGTCCAGTTCGGACAGGGTGCCGTTGATCTTGTCAACGGACTCGGCCAGCTTGCTCTTTTCCTGCGTGATGCCGTCCAGGCGCTGGTTGTTCTTCTGCTGGAACTCTTCGAATTTCGCACCCAGTTCAGCTGCGACCTGGGCAATATCTTGATTATCAACGGGCATGGCGAATCCTTACTGGGACAGTTTTTCAATGAGGTGTTGCAGGGATTTCAGCGCGACGGAATCGCGCTGTTCGGGTTGCTGCAGGCCGCTGTAGCCCGAGGTCATGAAACTCTTGGCCTGTGCCGGCGACAGGCCCACGGAGCGCAGGGCGTGCTCCAATTGTTCTTCGGTGGGGGCTTCACCCTTGGCCAGCATCGACTTCACATCGGTGACAAAGGCCTGCTCGTTCATGGCAAAGGTCACCACCGAGACTTCCCACAGCTCAATTTCCTTGAGCAGGTAAGCGCCCTTGGCGCTATCCCACTCCCAGTCATTGAGCGAATAGCCGATCGACAGGCCGTTCACGCTGCCCGCCTTCATGTGCGCATACGCCCGGCGGGCCACCGGGTCGTCCTCGATCAGCAGGCGGCCTTTGACGAACAGGCCGGTTTCGTCCTCTTTCATGTCGAGGTGCGGGCCAATGGGCTCGTGGGTGTCGTGCTGCCACAGCACCGGCGGCAGCTTGCCCTTGGCCTGCCAGCCGGCCAGCGACTTGGTGAAGGCGCCGGGCATGACGATGTCAGAGCCGTGGTCCTTGACCCCGAACACGGAGCCATACCCCTCAAATTCGCCCGCCTCGGAAAGCGATTTGAGCTTGAAGGGGACATGCATTTTCTTAAGCACTGTTGCTGCCCTCTGGCTTGGTGGTCATGTTCATCGGGGTCAGGTACACATCGCCGCCCGGCCGGGGGTTCTCGTCTTCCTTGGCCAAGCAATCGTTGGGCGACCACATCCCCCAGTTGATGCCGATGCCGTAGGCCTCCAGGCGCGACTTGAGGTCGCCGCGCAGCAGCGCCGCCGTGTTGAACTTGGCAAAATGGGTTTCGCGTTCCTTGTCGGTCATCAGGCCGACCCGCACCCGCGCTTCAATGCGGGTGAGGATCGGCACCAGGGCGTTGTTCAGAAAGTCCGCGCCTTGGTGCTCGATGTTGGAGAACGTCGCTTTTTCGAGGTCGCCCACCATGTGCGGCGGAATGCGGAACAGGCCGCAAATCTCCGAACGCTGGTACTTGCGGGTTTCGAGGAACTGGCTGTCTTCCAGGTTGAGGCTGACCGGCTTCCAGGTCAGGCCCATTTCCAGCACCATGGGCTTGTGCGCGTTGGTCAGGCCACCGCCATGCTCATCGTTGAACTGCTGCTTGAGGCGGCCAAAGGCGGCATCGCTGAGCGCTTGATCGGTACTCAGCACGCCACTGGTTACAGCGCCGTTCTCGAACAGCTTGGCGCCGTGTTCCTCGGTCGACAGCCCCAGGGCGATGGCCTGACGGGCGTAGGCCACCGGGTTCAGGCCGGTGAAGCCGTCCAGGGTGAACAGGCGCACATGCCAGATCTTGTCCTGACCCAGCGTTTCGGTTTTGCCGTCGCGCCAGGTGACGTCGTAGACCAGCTCCCAATCGTCCTTCATGCGCGGCCGGACGGCGCCGGGGTCCATGGGCAGCAGCTCCTGCAGCTTGCCCAAGGCCTCGACCTTGTACGCGTAGAAGTTGCCACGCAGGGCCAAGCACACCACCAGCAGCTCCCAGAATTCCTGCGCAGTCATGTAGCCGTTGGGGGCCACCTGCAGGATCGTGCTGAGCTTGTTACCCGTAACGCCGATGCGCTCCCGGCCGTTCTGCTTGTACAGCTTGCACGGCAGCATGCCGACCGACTCGGCCAGCACCCGCACGCAGCTGAACACGGTGGCCAGCTGCATGGCGCGCCGCGTCGACACGCGCTGACCGGCGTAGGTGCCGCCGTAGCTGCCCAGCGCCTCGGCCAGCGCGGCCGATGTAGCAATCGCGCCGGCACTCTTGCGACTCAGTTGATGGAACATCAGCCACCACCCCGCAGCGCAGCCAGGAACGACACCACCATCAGCACCCCGCCCACCACCATCAGGGCCACCGGGTCACCGTACTGCAAGCGCAGTCCCTGCCCGAGCAGGCCGAGGCCTACCCAGCCCACGGCGTCGGCCAGCCAGGGCGCAACGGCCCGGGCCAGCCCGGCAGCGCGCAGGCGCACGCGTTCGCGGCAGGCCCGCAAGGCCTCCCGTAGGTTCTTCAAGGTCATGATTAAAGGGTCCGTATACCGTGTTTTTCGAGGTGTTCGGAGACGGTGTCTTCCTGCGGCGCGTCGGCCAGCAGTGCCCGCGACATGGCCATCAGAATGGCAATCATGCCGTCGATCTTCCGCATGTTGGTCTTGCCTTCGTCAGCCTTCATCGGCACCAGGCAGCCCTTGTGCTCACGGGTGACGATGTTGCCGGCCATCCAGGTCAGCACAGGGTCACCGTCGTGACGGAAACGCCCAGACAGCAAAGCCGCTTCGACCTCGCGCATGGGCATGTTCATGATGTGGTAGCCGCCGCCGAACTCGACCGCGTTGGCCCCGTCCTTGAGCAACTGGTGAGCCAGCTGGGTGGCGCGCCATTTGTCGTAGACCAGTTCCTTGACGTCGAACAGCTCGGCCAGGTCGTGGATGTCATCGCGCACCACATCGAAGTCGGTTTCGTCACCGTCCGTGGTCAGCAGCGCGCCGTCATGCACCCAGCCTTCATAGGCTTTCTGGTTGTGCGATGCCCGCTCGACCGCGCCCTCGGGCAGGTAGGAACGGCAGAACACCGTCCAACGATCCTTGTATTTGCCGCTGCCTTCGGGCGATTCCACCTTGTCGCGGAACACCAGGGCCACGGCGGTAATGTCCGACTTGCTGGCCAGGTCGACGCCCATCCAGCACGGCTTGCCGTAAAAGTCCTCGATGTTGAGCGAGGTGTCGCCACAGGCGGCCCAGTCCGACATGTTCAGCCACGCATGCGCCGCCGACACCCAGATGTTGAGGTGCTTGGTTTTGAATGCGTTCTGCCGTGACGGGTAACGCCGGGCGTTGGCCTGGGCGCGCAGCAGGTATTCTTCGCTGACCGACACGCCAAAGTTGGGGTTGGCCTTGCGCAGCGCGGTCGGGCTTTCCCAGTCGTCGTCGTCATCGATCGTGTAGATGATGCCGAACTGCTCTTCGTTGTGCTGGTCACCGATGCCGGCGGCCGCGTTGAGCATGTCGCAGACCTGGCTGCGGTGGATGTAGCACGGCCCGGCCAGGTTGAAGCCCGCCGTCGTGATGGCGAACATCAAGGGTTGGTCACGGGCGCCCATGCCGGTCATCATGGTTTCGTACAAGGCCGGCGTGGGGTGTTCGTGGTACTCGTCCACCACGGCGCAGCTGGGCGAGCTGCCGTCGCCGGGGTCGCCAATCACTGGCTCGAAGCGGCTTTCGTCCCGGGGAATGGACAGGTTGCGCGCCATGATCTCGGCGCCGATGGCCTTCACCAGCTTCTTGGTCCGGGTCAGCATCTGCTTGGCCGGCCGGAACACCTCCATGGCCTGCTTCTCGGTGGTCGCACCGCAGTACACTTCGGCGCCAAACTCGCCGTCAGCGCACCACATGTACAGGCCGATCACTGCCGCCAGAACACTCTTGCCGTTCTTGCGCGGCACCTCGCAGTAGACCTCACGAAAGCGCCGTTGGCCGGTCTTCTTGCTCAGCCAGCCGAAGATGCTGCAAAGGATGAACTTCTGCCAAGGCTCTAGCACGATCAGTTCGGCCTTGGCCGCCCACTTGCCTTTGGCATGCGGCATCAGCTGGGCGAAGCGGCACACCTTCTCCGCTTCGTCCTTGTCGAACCGCCACTTGCCGGTGCGCTTCTTCGACTTCACCAGGTCATCTAGATGCCGCTTGCAGGCGAAGCGCACCCACTTGCAAGCCGGGATCCGGCCCCCGACAACATCACGGGCGTACTTGTTCGCCGCGTTGACGTTCGGGTAACCAGCCATGTTTTACCTGCCCTTTTTTCCTCCCTGCAGCAGGGTGAGGAATTCGTTTTCTTCGTCTTCTTCTTCGCCGGGCTTGAGCCGGGCACGGGCGGCCGGGTCCAGCCCCAGGGCGGCGCCGAACGTGCTGATTTGCCGCGCCGACTCGTTGGCCACGGTGCACGCGGGGTTCTTGATTTCCTGCTTGGCGCCCATCACCACGATGCCGTTCTTGGTGATGTCCTCCTGAGCTTCCCGCCAACGCTGGTAGGCCATGGCGAACACCTCAAGGTTGTGCAGGTCGGTGTCGGTCAGGATCTTCGACTGGACCAGCCAGGGCGCGACCTGCCGCCAGATGCTTGAAGCAACCGGCCCGAACCAGCCGGGCGGGTCCGGCACCTTGGCCAGCGCATCGGGGGTCGGGGCGTTCTTGTTCAGGGCGCGCTTGCCAGGGTTGCCCTGGATCACCTTGAGCGCCGTGGGTTTCGGGGGGCGGCCTCTGGCCATAACGGGCACCTCCTACCCAGTTACAAAACTTTTAATTTCGCGGGTGTAAGAAAACGACTGGGCGCACGGGGTCGGAGCGTGAAGGCCCTAGAGATTTGACCCTCCCCTCCCCCTTTTCGCGTCAAAATCACGTCATTTCGCGGCTGTCAACCGATTTTCGACGATTTTCCGAACTTTTTTTCGCAGCAGCGGGGCGAGGTTCGGCAGCGTCATCGGCCGAGGTGCACCGGCGAACGAATATGTTTCCAAGGCCCTGTTTAATTCAGCGAGGGCCGCGAAATATCCAGAACACCGCCCGTTTTTCGGTGCCTTTGCACGAAAAAACAAAGCTTTATCAAACTGGTAATCACCCAAGGCAATCAGCCTGGGGTGAGCGTTGATCGACACCGCATAACGCCGCAGGCGCAGCGCCTTGGCCTGCAGCTCACTGAACTGCCCGCGCTCGCTGCGCTTCGGCTTGGGTCTTGCGCTTGTGGCAGTCGTGGTTGATCGCGTAGAGGTTGCTGGGGTCATCGGTGCCGCCTTCAAACTTCGGTATCCGGTGGTCAACCTCGCCGGCCGGAAGGACACGGCCAAGGCGCTTGCAGTCGTCGCAACGGCAGCGGTAGCCGTCACGCTTGAGAACCTTGGCGCGCACGCGCCGCCAGTTGCTGTCGTAGCCGCGCTGCTCGCGGGTGCCGCGCCCTGGTGCATTCCAGCCGCTGGCCAGCTTTTCATGCTGGGCGCAGTAGCCGTGCCGCTCACTGGTCAGGGCCGGGCACATCGGCGCTCGGCAGCCACGCTTAGCGGCCGGCGGCACGGGAAGCCTCCTGCACCTTGATACAGGTGGCCACCTGCGTGCCGCACTTGAGCAACGCATCCTCGGCAGCACCAAGGGCTGTGTCCCAGTCTTCATTGACCCGGATCGGCCCGCGCTCGGGGAGTAGGCACGGCGTTAGCTGGCATTGCGCCGCTGGCTTGTCGGTAGGTGTCGGGGTCGGTGGAAGCACTGCGCTGCCAGCGCACCCCGACAGCAACAGGGACAGTGCCGCGCAGATAGTCAGCGATGCTTTGGTCATTGCGTTTCAGCTCCTGCAGTTCGGTGGCCAAGCCGGCGGTACCGGCGCCGATGGATTGGAAGGCAGCCAGGCTGCTGGTGTTGAGTGCATCCACCTGCAACTGCAGCTGCTTGATGCCAGCGAGCGCATTGGCCTGACTGCTGATGGTCGTCCGGCTAATCTCGGCGGCCTTCTCCAGCTGGGCGATGGTTGCCGCCTGGGCGTTGTTCTCGATGCGCTGATAGTTCAGATAGCCAACAGCGGCCAAGGCCAGGACGCCCAGCACGACCTGGGATGTGGGCACATTCATACAGGGATCACCTCAAGGACATAGCCGGCCGCGAACATCGCAACCAGGCCGGGGATAAGGGTTTCGGGTGGCTCGCCCTCCATGTCGAGGACGGTAGAGGTGCGCCCATCTGCGAAGCGCACGCGGTACTGACGAATCTTCATGGTGTGCCCACCATGCACAGTTCCCGGCGCACCTGCTGCCGGGTCATGATGCCGCCGCACTTGGACTCAGCCAGGCGGCAGTCCTTGCCGTCGACGTAGGCCCAGCGCAGGAACTCGTTGGGTGCGCCGAAGCGGTCGCCGGCATTGAACCGGCCTAGCAAGGTAGATTTGCCGTACTTCGTTTCGCCGTACTGAACGACGAAATCAACGTGGGCGACTCGGCAGAGCCAACCCACATCAACCTTTAGCTTTCGATCTACTGCCTTGATGGCCTGCTGTAGATCCTCCTGCAACCACGCTACGCACTGCGAACGGGTGGCCACATCACCACGTTTAACGCCGGCAGTGTGGCCATAGCAGATGGTCCACACGCCGGCTTGATCTTGGTAGGCGGTCAGCCTGCAGCCCTCAAAGAACATCACCAGGGCCAGCAGCACCGGCATGAAGCCGGCCGCCAAGGGCAGCACCAGGCCGCGTGGCAGCTTCATTTGCCGAACCACTTGGTTTTGATGTGCCAGGCAAACAGCGAAAGGCCGTAAAGCAGCATTACCCACTGGGTCACGCTGGTGACGGGCACGCCAAACAAGGTGGCTCCGGAATACGCCATCGGCGGCACCATCAGCGCCCTCTCTACTGTCTCGGCCTTCGCCCGGCGACATGCGATGAGGGCCAAAACCAGCAGGCCAGCCATTGCGAGCTTCGCCCGTCTGATTCGATCCATCGCGCACACTCCAGAAAGCAAAAAGCCCCGGCAGCATGGCTACCAGGGCTTTAGTAAAGGGTTACCCGGACTCGCTACTGGCGACAGGCCGGGGCATTTCATCTGCGATGTCTATGTACAGCTTCTAGGTTCTACTCCCCGCTTGCTGATTGCAGGTTTCGACTTCGTGGGTTGGCGGCGGGCTTCCCTGCTCATGACGGCTCGATCAGCGTTGCCGGCATGGTCATAGGGGTTCGTACAACATGTGGCATGCAGCCCTGTGCCATCTGGTATCCGAGGGATCGAAAGGCACACCACATGAGGGAATTGAGTTGCAAGTGAACTACTTCATGACAGTCGCCCTCAGCAATTGTCAGGGCCGTGAACGCAAACACGCCACGATAGGGGAAAAGGTACAGAAAAGTGCCAACCAAAAGCGAGCAAGCTGCGGGTGAGCTGAACGCCCCCTTGAAGCGTTACCCGTCACAGCTCCCGCGTTGGGATAAGTAGCTTCCAACTCGCCGGGGTATGCAGGCAGGCCAGCTCACCCTTGAATGCCCCTTTGCAGCCCTCGGGCAGCGTCTTGCCGCACTGCCGGCACGGGTACTGCTGGGCATCGGCAATCTGCCCCTTGAGCCTCGCGGCATCCTCGCGCACCAGGGCGTTCATGTACTCAGTGACAGTGTATGGCTCACCAAGGCCTGCCCGAGTGGCCATTGAGGCCTGCAGCTCTGCAAACGTGGCCTCAGTGGTTTCAAAGGTCAGCTCTTTGACCTTGTTTTCCTTTAGCTTGGCCCGCCGCTTCTGCTGCCGCTTGGTGGCCGGCTTTACCTTGGCGTTACCCGTAACGGCTAGATTGCTTGCCACTGGCGGCCCTCCAACTCGGGGTGGGTGCCGCGCTTGTTCCAGTAGGTGATGGCCTGCAGCTTGGCGTTTAGGTAGTCGTCACGGGTGTACAGCTCGGCCTCACAATCCGGCCCCTCAGCCCCGCAGCTGTGGCAGAAAACATAGGCCCGCACGGTTAGCCCATCGTCGCCGTAGTCGTCCTGCTTAGGCGCTGCGCCGTAGGGATGATCGGCCTTGCCCACGATCGGGCATGGCGGACCACCGCAGAACGGACAAACCAGCACAAGAGCGGACAGCACGCACTTGTCGCCGCCTGGCTCGCCCGGATCGATGCCGATGATTTTTACATCGCAATCGTTCATGGCTTGAGTCTCCCGGTGATGCGCTCCCACCAGGTAAGGCGGCGCGGCCTTACAACCTCAGAGCACGCCACTACAGCTAACACCCAGCGGAGGTTCCGATAGCTCAGGTCCGACATGGGGCTTGCCTCGATCCATTCCCGAACCGACTCCCGGCAAACCTCATTCAAGACATAGTGAGCGAAGGCCGGGGCCTGACTGACTGGTGGGCTACCCATCCAGTCGGCCGCCGGACCCAGCTTCAACATGGTACTGGCCTCTGCTTTCATGTCCTAACATTCTCCCTAGTGATGGATGTTCAAACGCCGCTCAAGGGCGCGTAGTTGTTGGCTTGCGGGTCGGTGCCGGTTGCGGCCTGTCCCGGTGATGTCTCGATGGCAAAAAAAGAGAGGCCGCGTTCGGCCAGGTACTGGTGCCAGCGTTCCAGGGCGGTGCGTTTGAGGGCTTGGGCGTGGGTGTGGATGTAGGCCGCGTCGAGGTCGCGCAGGGCGTGGTTCAGCAGCAACTCACCGATCAGGTAATCCACGCCAAGGTCAGCCCACAGGGTCCGGGCGATCTTGCGCAGGTCGTGGGCACTCCATTCCCCACCGAACAACTCCACCTTGTCTTGGGCTTGGCGGTCGCTCAGGGGGTCGCCATCGCCACGCGGGAACAGGTAGACGCCGGTGTACCCCGCCAGGCGCTGCCAGTGGCGGTAGGCCTTGAGGATCGACAAGGTATGGGCGGTCAGCGGCAGGCGATGGTCGGCCTTGGTTTTAGTCTGCTCGGCCGGCAGGAACCATTCCCCACCTTCCACCAGGTCGAAGTCACGCCACTTGGCCAGGGTGGTTTCATGGATTCGCGTGCCGTGGCACAGCATCAGTACCACCAGCATGGCGGCTTGAATGTCCTGCACCCACAGCATGGCGGCTTTACTGAGGATTTCCGGCAGCTGCTGCGGACGGATGGCACACGGCTTGGGCCTGATCCGCACGTCGGTGAAGTCACTGAACACCACGTCACCCAGTGGGTTAAGGGTCAGTTTCTTGAGCTTCTTGGCGCGCTTGAAGGCCAGTTTGAGCAAGGCGAAGGCTTGCCGGGTGTAAGCAAGGCTGCGCACCTCCTGCATGGGCCAGATAAGCCGCTCGTCTACTGACTCCCCGTCAACGTCCACCAGGTTCAATGAACTCAGGCGCGGCAGCAGCTGGCAGGTGATCAGCGAACGGATGTTGTCGCGGCGGCTCTTGGACAGGCCACGGTCTACGGCGGCACGCTCATTGAACCAGGTCAACAGGTCGCCCACGCGCACCCAGCCGGCCGCACCGATCATGGCCGAGGGGTCGGCGGTCAGTTCGGCCAGCTTGGCTGGCATCAGCTCGATGGCGGCTTTAACGGGCAGGTCGGGCCAGTTGGCGATTTTCTTGGATTGGCTCTTCCCGCCGCCATGCCGCACCAGTAGCCATGACGCTCTGTTACGGTCACGGCCGAAGCGCAGCATGAGGGGTGGGTAGCGAGGGTCGCGCACCTGGCGCACCTCGGGCAGGCCAGCGAGGCGCTTTATTTCGGCCTCGCTGAATTTAATGTGTTGGGTTTTGCTCATAAGCCTGGCTCCAGGGCCAGGCATGCACTACGCCCGGCCGGGTTGCAGATGGACCAATCCCCTACCCATGGCGGGCATAACGACTAGGGATGGTCGACGGGAGGTCAAACAGTGCCGCGAGAGAGGGTCACAGCGGGGGAATCCGCGCTATTGGTGACATTGGCAATTCCGGTAAAGCCTTGGGTCAGCACCTCGGCGCGCAGCTGTCGGGCACGCTCGGCCAGCTGGTAGTGCTGCGCAGTCTTGGTGGGGCTTGGCCCCGGCGCGTCGTAGTGATCGGCCAGGGTGATCACAAAGGCATACAGGCGCCCGATCAGGTCAACGTTCATAGAATTTTCTCAGTTCGGTTTTAATTTCTTCGCGGGCCTCGGACAGGCGCCGCTTGTAGGTGCGCAGGCTGATGACCATGGCCTGCGAGCGCTTCAACTGGTCGGTGCCACGCGGGTCATAGCCCTTGATCTGGCGACGCTCGCAGACACCCCACCAGCCGGCGGAGTACTCCATACGGAGCACATCGGCCCGGTCGGGTGACTTTGCTGCCATACGCATCACCACAGCTTCGATACGCGCCTCAACCGAGTCACACGGCGCGCTTGAACCGCCGCTGCCGCCAAACAGGATTTGCCCTTTGCCATCGATCAACTTGGCCAGCATGCTGGTACCGCCGCCCAGCAAGCCCGTATAGCCCTCGCACCAGAACGACCACGACTGCAGCAGCGCGTCGATATCTGAGTCACGAAGGCTGAACATCAGTGTGCCGCCGCGATCTGCAGCAGGTGTTCGGAGAACTGCTCCAGGGCGTCACGGAAGTGCCGACAGCCACCCTGCATGCTGGTGACCTTGGGGTCATTCAGGCCCATGCGCACCGACTCAGATGGCTTGCCCATGACGTGCCACATGACCCCACCAAAGCGCCGGATTTCTTCGGCCTCTCCCTCGGTCATAACGTTGCTGACGATTAGGCCGCCCAAGGCGCGGTTGCGGTTGGCCTCGGCCAAGGCAACCGACAGGTCACGCACACGGGGTGCCTCCTTGAGCGATTCCGACCCCTGCCACTCCTGCAGGTGCTTGTTGCCAAAACGCACCAGGCGTTGGGCGATTTCGTGACGGTCACACGGCTTACCGCCGGCCAGGCCAATGATGATCATGGGTAGTGCTTTCCTTTAAAACGGCAGCCGGCAGCACCGGCAAGCGGGCAAATGGGTCAGGTACGGGCTTTGCTCAGGCGCTGGGTGCGCACGGCATGGACGTGCTTGTGCAGCTCGGCCGGGGTCAACTTGTCTTTGGCGGCAACCGCCTGGGTCACCGCTTCGTGCATTTCCGTTACGGTCACGTTGGACGCGATCCAGCGACGGAACAGGGCAATGGCGTGGGGGTCATCGACCATCTGGCGAGGCATGTTCAGTTCGGTTTGTAGCCAGAACGCCCACTGCTGCGGGTCGGTCGGCAGCGCCGGCGCTGGATCGGGCAGGAATCGCTCCACCCGGCAGAACTGCACCACCAGCGGATTCGCAGTCAGAGCGGGCGGCTCAATCAGGCCGACGCCGGCCAGGCACTGTAGGAACGCATCCAGCTCGCTGTCCTGCGCCTGCAGTACGTCCAGCCACACAGAACGACCGTTGCACATGCGCCCGGCGTAGGGATCGCGCAGGGTGGCGACCATTTCCAGCATCTTGACCAGGCGGGCATAGCCGGCCAGGCCAAAGGTGCGCTCGATCTGCAGCACCGCCGGATCGCTGGACAGGCCAGCAGGCAGGCGTGCCCAGCTCATTCACTCGCCCCCTTGAAGCCATGCAGACGGACAGCAATCGGCCCATAGATACCGTTGAAGTCCAAGCGCCCCTCAGATGCTTCAATGATCTTGATGGCAGCCTGCAGCTTCGGCGGACGCTCAGCGTAAAACCAGCTGCGCACAGCCGAATGCTTCTCGCCCAGCTTCTCAGCGGCTGCGGCGACACCGCCTTGCTCGATAACCCAGTCGTTGAATTTCACAATTAGTGACCTGTAAATCACAGATAGTGGAAATATTGGCTGCTGTTAAAGACACGCGCAAGGAAAACTTAAAAATTTCCACTATTAGTGTATACGTAAGCTATTTACCGCTAAAATGCGGGGATTCTGAACGGAGAAGTACCTAGCAATGACCGACCTGACCAGGTTAATCGGACAGCGCTTGCGCAAGTGCAGGGAAGACCGGGGCTGGACCCTGGAAGAAGCGGTGCGCGAACTGAAAGCCACGCCCGAGGGTAGCCCGGTAGGGACCACCGGCATGAATATGTGGGAGCTGGGCGAGCGCTCGCCGCGTCTTGAAGCGTTCACGGCGCTGGCTCGTATCTACAACCGCCCAGCGAGTTACCTGGCCGGCCTGGACTCTGACGACCACGCCAAAGATTACGTGTATCCCATGGCCTCCCCGAGCGCGCCCGGCCTACTACTGGACAGCTCGCTGGCCGATGATTGCCTGGCTGTACGTGAGCCCTTCTTGGCCGAACTGGGCGTATCTCCTGCTGACCTAATGGTCATCCGCATGCCAGATGACAGCATGCACCTGACGGCAAGCAAGGGCGACCCACTGCTGCTCGATATGAGCCGCCGCGAAGTGGGTGACGAACGCGATATGTTCGCCCTGCTGGTCAACGGGCGGGTGTGGGTGCGCTGGATACGACCTGAAATCGATAACACGTATTCGATAGCTTCGGATGATCAGGGCAAATACCCTGACCAGAAGCTAAGCGCGGACGATCTGCAAAAATATCAGATCATTGGCCGTGTGGTGCTGACCACAAAACGGCGATAATTGCATCAAGCCCCTCAAAGAAGGGGCTTAAATCTGCCTCACTTTTCCACTAAAAGTGGAAAACATACACCACGGATATAGGTTTACGTATGACCCAGTTGTCGCTGTCTCAGCCTCCCGCCTCCCCTAGCCTGCTGGCCACGTCAGGCAATGGCGTTGCGCCATCTTTTTGCGAGAAGAACCGCGCTATCGTTGCCACCTTCCTGCACCATCAGGGCGCTGTACTGGCAATGATCCAGGCCTTCGCCCGCCAAGCCGCAGATGGTGGTGGCGACCTCGAACAAACCCTGCAACGCATTGACTTGGTGGCCACGAAGGCCTGCCAGGATTCTGATCAGATGGCCTTGGCGGTCGGCAGCCTTCCAGTCCAGTCGTAAACCATCGCTCTCAAGGAAGAAGCGTCATGCACCACCTGAACACTGATGATGTGATTGCCGTCCCGGGGCAGAACCTCACACCGCTGCAACGCGACATTCTGGCCGCAATGGCGAACGGTAATAACCAGGCGGCCATTCTCAAGGCCACCCAGCTCGACGCTACCAGCCTGCGCCTGGCTGAACTGGAAATTCGCGAAAAACTTGGCGCTAAGACACCCGGGCATATGGTTGCTCGTGGCTTTGTCTTGGGTGTATTGCTGCCCCGAGCCCTATGCATGGTCCTGGCAACATGCTGCGCATTGGCCAATGATCACAGTAGCAATCGGAACCGCAGCCCAATGCGCTCACGCGTACCGGAAACCTTGGCACGCCTCACCCGCGCAGCCAGCAGCAATGGCCGCAACGGCCGCCCTACAGCCCCCGCCCATCACCACATCAGTGCTCAGATTGCTACCAGTAGCGCGGGTGCAGGCCGGATCGTACTCGCCGCATAATGCTTGGAGAAACCCGCCGTACGAAATAAGGGGTATTTAGTGAATATCAAAAGAATACCCTTTTAGTACTTAAAAGATGGCCATTCATGCTTCACATGGTTTCCCCAAGCTGCTGCAGGCGCACCGAGGCGGCACCGGCGATCAGCAGGTACAACCGCTCCAGGGTGTGAGCATCACGCGCCTTGGCTAGCTCCAAGCCTTCGACAACCCCTTCGGCACGCTCCTGGGCGAGCATGCAATTGACCGGCGTATCTGCGTTCTCGATGCGGGCCAGCAGCTTGCGGAACTGGTCGGCCCAGCCTGCTGGCAGCACCAGGCCGGGCAGCAGGTCGCCAGTGTTACGGTAACGCTCGCTCATGGGAAAAACCTCCTTGTGACCGGTCACTACCGCGATTCGACAGTGAATTGTGGAATCCCCACTGACTCGGTGAAGCGCTGCAGGGTGTCGAGACTGGCCCAGGTGCGCGGGTTCTCACGCTTGGAGCGGATCGGTATCAACTTGGTGCCACGGCGTACCAACAGCACCCAGCGCGGGCGATCCTCGGTACTGTCCTCGGCACGCTGCACCAGGAACTCACGCGCTGCTTGCGTCTCGACCAGCAGGCCAAGCTCCTTTTCATAGTACGCCGAACGCGTCAAACCTAACCCCTTTGCCTTGCACCCTGCCCGACCTGGGCGAAGTCGACATGATGGCCGCGCTTTTGCGTGCCGTCACGCATGATCACCCGATTATCGCCGTTACGCGTAACGCGGACGATTTCCCGGCCTTCGGCCAGCTTGCGAAACCCTTGGTGCTCCAGCTGCTGCAGCGTGCGGACCTGTGCCGGGGTCATTGGCTGCGCTCCAGAACAATATCAGTCATGCCACCAGGTCGCGGCTTGACCAGGTACTGCTGGGTACCGACCGGATCAGCCCCCAAGCCATCGAGCACCTGCGCGACGTAGCGGCGCCGCAGGCTGACCGTTTCGCCTCGGGCCAGCATCTCGCGTATCTGTGCAATCGTCGCTGTCTTTGGCTGGTTCATCGCTTGGGTTTCTCCTTGAAGGGAATGACATTCTCCAGCACCTGCTTCACACCGCCGGCATCGCGAAATGCTTGCCACTGGGCCGCGTGCGCGGTGCAGTAGTGCAGCTCGGGGGCCACCAGCAGGGCGTGGTGATTGCACAGCGGCCGGTCACAGGTCTTACCATCGCCCACCGGGTAGTCGCACAGGTTGACGCCGAGGTCGTTGCACTCGGCGCAGTGGTCACCCAGCTGGCCGCACAGATGACCAACCGGGTTTCGGTCCTTGTCGTAGATCGTGTAGCAGGCCATCAGCGCACCACCGTCTCGCTCATGCCGCCACCGTGGCCGCCATGGCCTCGGGCAGCACGCGGCGAAACTCCACCACCCACACCCAGGGATTGCCCACCCAGTCGCCGCCGGTGGACTCCCACAACTCCCGGAACGCCGCCGGGTACCAGTCGCGGTAGTTGGGCGACACGTCGTCGCTGGCCAGCTCAGGGGGGCACACCAGGCCTTCGGCGCGAATGTCCGCACGGCTGATGACCTGCAGGCGCTCGACCCGCACGGCGACGATTTCCAGCTCAAGGCGGCAGGCGGCGCGCGGCATGTGAATGCTCGGCTTCCACTTCAAACCCATATCCTTGCGCGCCTCGTCCGCATACGAGCCCGGCGGGCATTCGGTGGCGTAGGCGTATCGCTGCAGCGGGCCGCTGGGGTCGGGCCGATGCTCCACCCCCGTGCCTAACAGGTCCATGAACGTCTCGCGCACCCACAGGCGGTCACCGACCTGGCCATACGGGCACTGGAAATCCCAGCCGTGGCTGGGCATGCCGTTGAGGTGGCCATGCTTCGGCCGCCAGTACCAATTGGCCGTGGCCGGGCCGTGCGGGCACTCGCGCCGGGCAATCGCGTCGGTCACGGGCACATCCGGCTGATGCTTGATCGCCCGGCGGGTGACAGTCTTGTTGTCTGCCAGAATGGCCCGCACCATCGCGCCATTGAACAGGATTGGCCGCGCTTTCATGCCGCCACCTGCTCGGCCGGGGCCACCGGGTCACGTGACAGCCCCCTAGTGGTCTGCAGCAGCGCGGTTTCCCACTGCTCGCGCAGCACCCGGTAGGCGTCACCGTCGAGGGTGCCGGCGGCGAACTGGTCGACGTGCGCGCTCAGCACGGCCTTGTACAGCTTCACGGCCGCCGACAGGGTGCGCACCGCCACCAGCTGCTGCACGGCGTCCCCGGTGGCCACGGGCTCGACCGGCAACAGCGCATAGTTGCAGATATGGCTCCACTCCGGGCTCCAGTAGGTGCCTTCGGCATCGCAGTGGTTTTCGTCCAGCTCGCTGTCGTCGGGTCGGTCCTGCCGGTCGATCTGCTCGACGGCGTGGGAGATTTCCCCGGCCACCACCTGCTCAACGGTTTCGTCCCAGCTGTCGTCAAGGTAATGGTGCACCACCACATCGCTGTACTGGTCGCGCTCGGCGGCCGTGGCGAAGTAGTAGAACTCGGCGTTGTTGGGGTCGTAGATGAAAAAACGGTGCTCGGCGTCGGGGCTGTGCTGGGGAACGGGCAGGCGGCTCATGCGGTGAAACTCCTTTTCGGCGTAATGGCGGAATCGCTCTAAAACCACTTTGTGTGTTTCTGGACGCCCATTTTATATCAAAGTGGGAATGCCAGGCACAAAAAAAGGCCCCCACCTCATTAGGAAAGGTGGGGGCCGATTTAACATATCGTCAAATTATGGACATGTGCGCCATCGCCTGGCCATCACCTGATGGTGACCACCGCACCGCCGAACTTATCGCGCAGCACCTCGCTGTCGCTTTCCTCGACAAACAAGACCGTGCCGTTGCTTTCGTCTTCGCCCTGATCGTGGTCCTGCATCACCACCGCCGCCTCGGGATTCAGCTTGCGCAGCTGCTTGATCAACTCTTTAACGGTCATCCGTTCAGCTCCTTGCGTGGGGTGTGGTCCGCTGTCAGCGGGTGGGGGTTCAGGAGTCGCAGCTGAAATTCAGCTCACCGAACTTATCCAGGCCCTGCACACCGGCCGCGCCGACCCGCTCGCACAGCGCATCGAAGTCCTGCGGGTGCCAGGCGGCAATCTGCTCGGGTGTCCACCAGATGCCGGCGCTGCTACCTTCCACCTGGGCGATCAGGCGCTGGGCCGCACGGTACACGGTGGTGCGGTGGCGGCGCGCCGGCTCGGGGCTCACGGCGCGGCGGTATTGCACCAGCTGCTTATAACTGAGGTATTGGCTATCGAAGCTCATGAGCGGGGTTCCTTTCCTTTAGTTAGCTTGGGTGCGTTACGGGTAACGCGGCGCGGCTCGGGCTCAACGGTGTAGTCGCCCTGGACATGACCCAGGCCGGTGTCGACCCGCATGTCGAGGTAACCACCCTGCCACCACACGTCACTGCCCTGCAGGCGCAGCGCACGCTCGCGCAGCCAGCGGTAACGCTCGGCATCCCGGCGCAGTGCGGCCAGCTCGTCGGCGGTTTCCGGCGCGGCGGCGCCGGGGTGGTGGTTGGTCATCGTGGGCGGTCCTTTCGAGTAAGCGTTACAGTAACGGCAGATCGACGCAGGGTCAGCCGTCGTAACAGCCACAAGGCATTTCCGCCGGTACTTCAAACATCGGGATCTGGTCGCGGTCGCTGGCAATCAAATCCTCCCACCGCCAGCGCCGGCCGAGGCCGGCCAAGGTGGTCAGGTCTGCATTGCGCTCCAAGGCAATGGCGCGGGCCTTGAGGTCATCCGGCAACGCCAGAATTTCATCGTTCTTGCTGTTTGGGCAGAAGAAACACGAACTCTTGCCCGGCAGCGGCAGGCCGGCGGCGCGGATCACTTCGATACACTCGTCGCGGCCCATGTCCCACTCCAGCAACGGATACCGCCACTTATACTTTTTGTCCTCGGTGAACTTGGCGCGCTGCGGCTCATCGGCATCATAGCCGATGCACTTGATCACCTTGAGCCCGGCCGCCCATGCGTCCACCGCCGGCTGCCACTTATTGGTAAAGGCATCTTGCGGTTCGCCCTTGTACTTCTGCGAGCAGGTTTTGAAGCCATAAGCCACACTCGGCAGCATGTTCATGCGCAGGCAGTTTTCCTCCAAGGTTTCCGCCCGACCGCCCTTCTTAACGATGGTGATGGCCGGCATGCCATTGGCGACCAGCCAATCACTGAACAGCGCTAGGTAGGCGTAGGTTTCCGGCCGCTCGCCGCCGGTGTCGGCAAAGGTGATCAAATCGACCTGCTCGCCGCGCCTGGCCATTTCGATAAGCACCGCCGTGCTATTGGTGCCGGCACCGTAGCTGACCACCACCGGGCTGCGCGGCACCTGGATTGGCGCGCCCAGCTCGGCCGCGATCTGCTGCAACTCGCGAACCACATCCCGCAGGCGCTCGACCTCGGCGTTACGCTCCACATCGGCGGCTTGCGCACGCTCTAACCGACGCTTGAGCGCGGCCGCCTCGCGCCGAGCCTTGGCCAGCTCGTCTTTGTGTTGACCTTCAAACACCGCCAGCGATAGGCGCACGTCTGCCAAGCCAGGCTGCGGGTCCAGACGCGCCACCAGCGCCGGCAGCTCAACGCCCGCCGGCAGCGGTGAGGCGCTTGCAAGCTCAAACACGCGCAGCGCCTGGGCCAGCACGTCCCGCTCAGCAGGCGATACATGTACCGGCTTAATGCCCAGCTCTTTACGCTTGCGGCGCAGGTTTTTTTGGCGGTCGCCGCCGCTCATGGCGGCCGGCGCCAAACGCATTTCCATGGTGCCGGGGTCGTTCGGATGAATCATGTGAAAGCTCTCGCATAGTCCAAGGGCATACCCAAAACTATACAGCAACTCGAATACCGTTAAAATACCCTTTGGATATCCTTTTGGTATCTTTGTAGAACTCTTTAGATATTAAAAAGCCCGCTCCGATTATCGGGCGGGCTTAGGTGTACAGTGTTGATTACAGGCCTGCATCCATCAGGCGCCGCAGGGCAATCTTGATCAGCGCAGGCCGGGACAAGCCATGGCGTGCACGGAACGCGTCGACCTCGGCTAAAAGCTCAGGCTCCAGGCCGACCGAAAACATTTCACGCTTCCCGCGCACGTTTTTGCGCTTGCCGCTGTCGGGGGCATCAGCTGCTACTTTCGCCGCTATGCGCTCAGCAGCCGGATCAGCGGCGGCCGGTCTTGCTCGTTCAATTAAGCTGGCCATGGGGCATTCTTCCAATATCTAATAGATACTCTTAGGATACCGCAAGGGTATCTAAAGAACATCAGAAAATTGCATCAAGTAAGGCATCTATTTCTTTGATCGCTTTAGGGTCTCTATCTCGCACTGGTACCTCGCGCACCGATAATCCTCGGGCGGATGCAAACGAGATAGGTTTTCGCCTAACCACGGTCCTCGGCAGATAGCGCAGCTCTTCCAAGCCTTCCAAAATTTTCTGCGCGTACAAGTTGTCGGCGGAAAGCTTCCGGGGCTCAGCCTTATTCAAGAACGAGTAGACCGGCAACGGGTTGTCGCCTCGATCCGCCTGGATAGAGTTGATAAGCGGGATAAGTTCATCGAACAACGCGTCAAGCTCAAAGTCTCCCGGCTCCATCGGCACAAGCATCAGATCAGCAATCATCATGGCATGGCGCAAGGCAGTACTGTCGCGGCCACCCGCATCAATGATGATGTCGTCATATTGATCGCGCAGCCGCAGCACCTCGGCGCGCAACTCGTCACCATCGGGATAAGCAACCATAGTGAGGCCCGGGGTGATTCCTGCTGCTGCGCGCCGCTCAATGGCATTGGTTAGCGACTTCTGACGGTCGCCGTTTACCACCAGCACCGACTTACCCTGGCGCGCTCGGCCGGCGGCCAGCTGAACCGTGGTGGTGCTCTTGCCAATGCCGCCTTTGGTGTGTCCGACGAGTGTAATTCCCATCTTGCGCATCCTTGAAGAATGAAATGGATACATAAAGGATATCCATTTAATACTTTAAGTCAATCTCAAGGATATCTTTTTGTGTCAGATGTGTTCAGCCAAGTCCCTACGCACCCGAGTATTTGCACAGCTCGCCAGGCGCTGCAGTGCTCTCAGGTCGACAAAGGAGCGAGGCCCCCCCCCCTCACTGTTCACCCGGAGCGCGTAGCGCGACCTACCAGGCCGTAGGCCGGCGCGTGAAGGAGCGAAGGGCCGTAGCGCTGCTGTCGCGTCGTGAATGGCCTTGTAGCGGCCCGTAGGGACTGGAAGGCGCCATGCAGGAGGAAAGTGGCTTTAGCCTCACGAATGGGGCCTCACAGGCCTGATGCGGTGCTATGGGTATTGGGTGCTCTTATAAACCGCTTCTCGGCGTAGCCGAGGCATAGTTGCTGCCGGTACGGCAGCGATTCTAAAAAGCGAACTCGGCGTAGCCGAGGCATTAATAGGGCAGGCCCGTAGGGCTTGCCCATGCTTCTAGGTCCGTCAGGAAAAGAACATTCACTACTTAATTCCTACTTGGTGCTACCTAATATGCGGGGGTTCTGCTTGGGCTGCCCGCCCTGTGGATAACTTCAAAATCGAAGGTGGTTTGTAGGGGTAAGAGGGCCGTTTTCAGGCAATTTGGAGGGGGTAGGTGGGGTGTTACAGGGTAGCTTAATCGAGCGCCCAGGGTAAGGCGCCCGACGCTTCGGGGAGGGTTGTAGGAGGGGGTTACGTTCGGAGCTGTTGTAGCTCGAACTCTTCGCGACTGAGGCCGCCGTATTCGGCAAACAGCTGGCCTAGGCGCGGGCCTGGGTGGCGGCCCTCGGCCTCGATAATGTGTTGAGTGAACTCCTCAACATATTTCGTGTAGGCCTTCACAAGAGCGTCGGTGGAGTGCAGCGGCATAGGGCTGGTGGCATCCCGACACGACGGCGCCTGGTTCTTGCGACGGCTTGCCGTCGTGGGGGTGTGGTCAAGCTCGCGGTTCAGGCGTTCACGCTCCTGCACCGTCTGGATGTTGTACTTCGGCGCTCGGCCGAGGTAGGCCAAAAGGCGCTGGTAGGCCTTTTCGCGGGCCTTCTTCATGGCCTTGACTGGAAAACGGGCCAGCAGCATCAAGAACTTTTCGTCCATCGTCTTGATCGCAGCGCGGGCGCGCTTGCTGCCATCGTCCTTGTCTTCGTATTGCTCGAAAACCTTGATGCCGGCGGCGTCCTTGAGCCAGGCCAAAGCACGCCACCAGCGGGAGCTGGCAACCTGGCGCGGATTGGCGGGGTCTTCGGGGTGCTTCTCGATGGTGGTCATGCTGACGCGGGCCGCCAGCTCGTCGCAGGTGTAGTTACGGAACGTGCCGTCTGGCCGGTAGTAGCCCACACGCAGCGAGGCAAGATCGATGGCAGACAGGATGGCATGCAGCACCAGAACAACGGCCTCGCGGTTCTCGCTACGCACCTGGCGCAGCGATCCATCCTTGTTGCGCTTGTTCTTGTGGTAGCCCAGACGCGAAACAACGTCAGGGTCAGCGAAGAAGTCTGAGGAACGCTTGATAGCTTTCTTGAGGACAGACGGCAGGTGTCCGCCCTTGACCTTAGGTAAGGCCAGGCGGTCTGTGGCGAACTGCTCCGGGTTGTGTCCGCAGCGGTTGCCGGTGCCCAGGTTGGCGCCTGGGTGTGCGTACGGTCTACGCCCCCACATAGGCGCGACCTGCCCAATCTCGGGCAGACAGTCAGTCATCTAACAGCTATCCCATCAGCAATGGCTTGCTTAGAAGGGGAGCGGCCGCTAAACTCTGACTTGTGCGAGTCGCTGAGCTTTGCTGAGCCGATCTCCGAGAACCCTGGGTTTGGCGACCCGGGGTTTTCTTTTTTCTAAAGCCTTGTTTTTTCTAGAATCCTTTCCCGGCGTTCTGGCCGGATGCCGAAAGCATACCATGCGTTCGTCAGCTTTCCACTATCTGTGATGAAGTTTTTCCACCTGCAGACTGTCCACCGCCCCTAGCGCAACCATGATGCGCAGGTAGCGACCGCGTGGCCGTCCGTCGTCTACTGCCTCACTCTCGGCCATGTCGGCAAGGTAGGCGCGCAACGCAGCCACCGTATCGTTGGGGTTGTCGTACACCAGCGGATTCCCGATAAACGGGCGCTTCGCTGCATTGCTGGTGGTCTGATGTTCGTGTGCTGCTGCCATTGGGGCTTCCCTCTGTACCTTGGCAAGCGGATAGATTAGCCGCCCAGCTAATATTAGCCGTCTAGCTAAAGGCTGTATATATGAACAGTATAATTCCGATCAGGGACGCGAAGCCCCGGCCAAGCAACGTGCCTGGCCGTAACTGACTATAACGGCCGAGTTCAGAAAATCACCGGCTCACGAACAATACCGGCAAAGATTGTGAAAAGGCCCCGGTAGAGGCCTTTCGCGACCCTGACCGTTACTCTGCAGGCGGGGCTTCTGGCTCGATGGCAGCCTCTGCAGGTTCCTGCACCGTTACGGTAACGGTCGCACGGTACTCGTTCAGCACCTTGGCCACCAGCACCTGGGCGGCCGGGAACTGCTGCAGGATTTCCCGGGCGCGGGCGTCGGCCAGCTCCGGGGTGGCGTAAGGAATCAGGTTGGCGGCGTCGTACAGGTTGGTTGCGTTGATGGCGATGAAAGTCATGGGTCAATCTCCAGGCAAAAAGAAGCCCGCTCGATGGCGGGCATTGGGTAGTTGGCTTGGGTTCAAGCCTTGGGGTATTGCTGCTTGATCTGCTGCAGGGTCGAGAAAAACGGCTCTGCCTTGGGCATATGCCCTTCGTTCATGGCATGCCACAGCATGTCCAGTTGTTCCTCCACCGGCGGATACTCGGCCGCCCGGCGCTTGGTGTGGTCGCACTTATGCTGAATTTTCAACGGTGAACTCCTGATCGCGGTATGGCCAAAGGGTGACCGTGATGTGGTACGTGCCTGGCGCCGAGAATCCCAGCTCGATATCACTTCCGTCAGCGGTGTAGGTTTCGCTCTCGATATTGACGGCAGCCCCTTCATGCACGCCCTTTAACCAGTTCCCTTGGAGAGCCGCCCCCATCTGGGGGCGCTCCTTGAGCATCTGGCCAAGCACGAAGTGGTCGGCCGGCCGTGCTGGTGTGGGCACCTGGACGAAGGGCCGGTCGGTGTTGAGCCTGATGATATTCTTCCCGTGTTCGGGCGGGCAGCTGACGGCAAACACAATCCGGCCGTCAGTCTCATAGGCTGCATAGTGCCCAATGCTGCTCATCGCTTCGTCCCCATTGCAAAGAGGTTGTGGTTCTGAACGCCAACCCCCGAGTTCTCTCCCCACCACTTCACAGTGATGACGAAGTAACCCGGGGCCACGCCGATCGATCCCATCAGGTTAGGAAAACCATCCGCCCAGTCGCCGCCACCTTGAGCGATAACCAGGCCGTTGATATCCATCTGGAATTGGTACTTACGGATACCACTGCCAAACCCTTGGTAGCAGCTGTATTGCGCAGTGATGAACCCTGCTTCATCCATTTGCACGCCGACAGCGATCAGGTTTTGCCACTGACCTACACCGGCTCCGAGCACATTCCCGGGGCTGCTAGCAGAAACCGGAACCGTGACGGCGTTGCCACGGATGCGCAGCGTGTCAATTTCGGCCACCCCGATTTTTGCCGACGTAATAGCGCCGTTGGCGATCTTGGCGTTGCTGATAGCGGCATCTTGGATCTTGGCGTTGATGATGCTGCCATCGCGGATGAAGGCATCATTCATGAACACCTGGCCGCCTTGAATCGCGAACGGACTGACGTAACCATTGCCAGCGGCGTTGATTACCGCGAATTGGTCCGCCAGAACGGCCACTACCGACTGCAGCACACCACTCTGGTTCTGGATGCCGATCCCAATCCCGCCAAGGGCATACACTCCGTTTTGGGTAACTGCCACCTTGACCGAGTACTGAGCGTTGACCCGATTATTCAATCCGGTTTGCGCCGTACTGATCTGCTGCACCGAAGCATTGGTAGCGCCCAAAGACGACTGCGTGGTTTGAATCTGCTGGCTTAACGCCCCATCCCCATCAGCCCGGGCTTTGGCTTCGTTCTGAATCGCCGCGTTCGCATCGCCTACGGCGGTGTACAACCCGTCGATTCGCTTCCCCTCGGCGGTGAGCTTGTCACCCTGCTGGGTAACGTTGCTCTCCAGGCTGGCCACCGCCTGCGCCGAAGCGGCCGCCGAGCGGCGTCCCACCGCGATGTAGGCGATGTCAATTTCGCCGGACGCGTCCACCGAGCTCATCATGTCCAGGCGAATGGCGATGATGTTTTTCCCGTTCCAGCCGGCGTGGCCAGACAGGTCAAACTCAATGTCTTGCCAATCGTTGGTGGTCAGGCTGATGGTCCACGCCATCCGGCGGGCCTCGGCCAGGCCGCCGTCCTCGTTCGCCCAATACATCTGGGCGCCCGAACGAGTGGTGTTGCGTCGACGCAGCCGGATACGCAGGTAAGGGTTCTCGGCGCCGGCAATCGCCGGGGTGAAGTTGCACTGCAGGTTCGGGCATTTGCCCGCCGTGGCGAACAGCGGGCCGGCGGTGAACGTCGAACCGCTGATGGTGCCAACCCATCCAAGGGTTGAACCGATGAACTCCCAGGACTTGCCCGCCACGAAGGGCTGCGCCGTGCCGATGCTGTTTTTCAGCTGGGTGATATCGCTGCTGTTGCTGCTGAGCGTACCTTCGGCGTTACTGACACGGTTGGTCAGCGAGTTCACGGCCGACGCCTCGGCCTTGGTCGCCACCTGGCTCAGCGCACTGGCGGCGGCCGTGGCCGCATCCGTGGCCACCTTGTCGGTGACGGCCAGCCAGGTGCTGCCGTTCCAGCGCTTGGGCGTGTTGGCATTGCCGGTGGTATCGATCCACAAGTTTTGCGCCAGGCGCTTGTCAGTGGCCGGTGCGGCCGAACCGTAGATCACCTCCCCCTTGGCGCCGGCCGCCGTCGCCGCCGCCTGAGCCGCTTGCTGCGCCGTCGTAACGTTGCCATTGGTGGTGCTCAGGCTGTTCTGCAGCCCCGTGATCGACTGGCCTTGCGTGGTCAGCTTGCCCTCGTTATCGCTGACCTTGGTGCTCAGGTTCTGTACCACCGAAGCATCAGCTTTGCTTTGGGCGACCGACAGGGCATTGGCAGCAGCTGCAGCGGCATCGGTGGCCACCTTGTCGGTGACAGCGACCCAGGTGCTGCCGTTCCAGCGCTTCGGCGTGTTGGCATTGCCAGTGGTATCGATCCACAGGTTTTGCGCCAAGCGCT
>NZ_CAMZMX010000047.1:0-40858 GCF_947311875.1 Pseudomonas sp. PARCl1 | reverse complement strand
TTAAACTGTCTGGTGTACTTGCTCATATGAAACGCCCCTGAGGTTGGATTTTTGTCCAACGTCAGGGGCGCAGTTCACCCTGTAGGAGCGGGTTCACCCGCGAAGCCGGCGCCGCTGTTACATCAGGCTTACTTGACTTCGACTGCCAGGCTCTGGGCAATCTTGCTCTGCCACAGGGCAGGGCCAGTGATGTGCACCGACTCACCGTTGCTGTCTACGGCAACAGTAACTGGCATGTCCTTGACCTCGAACTCGTAGATCGCTTCCATGCCCAGTTCGGCGAAGGCCAGTACCTTGGACTTGCGGATAGCCTGGGCTACCAGATAGGCAGCGCCGCCCACAGCCATCAGGTATACGGCCTTGTTGTCCTTGATCGCTTCGATCGCGGTGGGGCCACGTTCGGACTTGCCGATCATGCCCAGCAGGCCCGTCTGCTCGAGGATCTGGCGGGTGAACTTGTCCATGCGGGTCGCGGTGGTCGGGCCGGCAGGGCCAACCACTTCGTCACCGACTGGGTCGACCGGGCCAACGTAGTAGATGAAGCGGCCTTTGAGGTCCACTGGCAGCGCTTCGCCACGGTTGAGCATTTCCACCATGCGCTTGTGCGCGGCGTCGCGGCCGGTCAGCATCTTGCCGTTGAGCAGGATGGTTTCGCCCGGCTTCCAGCTGGCGACTTCTTCCGGGGTGATATCGTCGAGGTTGACGCGACGTGCGCTTGGGCCGGCTTCCCAGACGATTTCCGGGTAGGCGTCCAGCGATGGCGCTTCCAGCTCGGCCGGGCCGGAGCCATCGAGCACGAAGTGCGCGTGGCGGGTGGCGGCGCAGTTGGGGATCATGCACACCGGCAGCGAAGCGGCGTGGGTCGGGTAGTCCATGATCTTCACGTCGAGCACGGTGGTCAGGCCACCCAGGCCCTGGGCACCGATGCCCAGTTGGTTGACCTTCTCGAACAGCTCCAGGCGGATTTCTTCCAGGCGGTTCTGCGGGCCACGGGCTTTGAGCTCATGAATGTCGATGGACTCCATCAACACTTCCTTGGCCATGACCGCGGCCTTCTCGGCGGTACCGCCAATGCCGATGCCGAGCATGCCAGGCGGGCACCAGCCAGCACCCATGGTCGGTACGGTCTTGAGCACCCAGTCGACGATCGAGTCGGACGGGTTGAGCATGGCCATCTTCGACTTGTTCTCCGAGCCGCCGCCCTTGGCGGCGACATCGACCTCGACCTTGTCGCCAGGCACGATGGAATAGTGGATAACGGCCGGGGTGTTGTCCTTGGTGTTCTTGCGGGCACCGGCCGGGTCGGCCAGGATCGAGGCACGCAGGACGTTTTCAGGCAGGTTGTAGGCGCGACGCACACCTTCGTTGATCATGTCGTCGACGCTCAGGGTGGCACCGTCCCAGCGCACATCCATACCCACGCGTACGAACACGGTGACGATACCGGTGTCCTGGCAGATCGGGCGGTGGCCGGTGGCGCACATGCGCGAGTTGATCAGGATCTGGGCGATGGAGTCGCGGGCAGCAGGCGATTCTTCGCGCAGATAGGCCTCGTGCATGGCCTGGATGAAATCGACGGGGTGGTAGTACGAGATGAATTGCAGGGCGTCGGCGACGCTCTGAATCAGGTCGTCTTGCTTGATCACGGTCATGCAGCGCGCTCCTCTTAAAGACGGGAACATTCATAGAGACGCTCGACGGTGCCGACCAGCATGTCGAGACGCCTTGCAAAGGCGCGCCGGCAGCATGGCCGACGCAAAAGGGCGCGGCAGTATAGCGTGCCTCACCGCGTGACACACCTGCGAGTGGTCTGGACCTTGGTCGGTTGGGGCTGGGCATCCTTTTTGCTGCTGACGCCTGTGGTTGGCCTTACTATCGACGGGCGCGCAGAGCGCCCCCCCACAACCTGAAGCGGGAAGAGATACCTGAAGATGCCCGAACTTTGCGTAGGCGAGCACCGCTGGGCGGTGCCGACCGGCAGCAACCTGCTCGATGCCCTGAACGAGGCTGGGCTCAACGTGCCCTACAGCTGCCGCGCCGGAAGCTGCCACGCCTGCCTGGTGCACTGCCAGGCCGGGCAGCCGCTGGACGCCATGCCTGAGGCCCTGGCCCTGGACCAGCACGCCCTGGGCTGGCGCCTGGCTTGCCAGTGCAGGGTGATCGAGGACTTGAATGTGGCGCTGTTCGACCCGCAGCGCGATGGTGTGCCGGCGCACGTCTGTGCGCTGGACTGGTACGGTGACGTGTTGCGTGTACGGCTACGGCCCGAGCGGGCGGTGCGTTACCAGGCGGGGCAGCATGTGGTGCTGTGGAATGGTTCGGTAGCGCGGCCTTATTCACTGGCCAGCCTGCCGGGGGAAGATGACTTCCTGGAGTTTCACATCGATTGCCGGCGCCCCGGCGCCTTTTGCGACAAGGCTCGTGGTTTGCAGGTAGCAGATGTGCTGCGCCTGGGCGAATTCAGGGGGGGGGCGTTGCACTACGACCTGGATTGGCAGGATCGGCCGCTCTGGCTGCTGGCAGCCGGAACCGGGCTTGCGCCGTTGTGGGGGATCTTGCGTGAGGCTGTGCGGCAGGGGCATCGCGGCGAGATTCGGGTGCTGCATGTGGCGCGCAACAGCGCCGGGCACTATCTGGCTGAACCCCTGATGCAGCTGCAAGGCGTGCAGGTCGAGCTGGTGCTGGAAGCGCAGATGGATGAAGCGCTGGCGCGGTTGCGCCCGCCTTCGCGGCAGACGGTGGCGCTGGTGTGTGGGGCAGCGGGGAGTGTGGATCGGTTTGCGCGGCGGCTGTTCATTGCCGGCGTGCCGCGGGGGCAAGTATTTACTGACGTCTTCGTTGAACATGCCTGAGGCAGCCAGGTTGACTGTGCCGGCCTATTCGCGGGCTCGCCCGCTCCCACAGGGGTGAGGCTGACGCTGTACCTGTAGGAGCGGGCATGCCCGCGAAGGGCCGCAGAGCGGCCCCTCTTTGAGGCAGGCTCAGCCGACCAGCGGATCACCCACATGCAGGATCTTCATGCCATTGGTGCCACCGATGGTGTGGTAGCTGTCCCCTTTGGTCAGGATCACCCAGTCGCCTTGTTCTACCAAGCCACGCTTGAGCAGTTCGTCGACAGCTGCCTGGCTGACTTTGTCGGCGGGCAGCGAAGCGGGGTCGAAGGCAATCGGGTAGACGCCACGGAACATGTTGGCCCGTGCCTGGGTCGCGCGGTGCGGCGAGAGCGCGAAGATCGGCACGTGCGAGCGCAGGCGCGACATGATCAGCGGGGTGTAGCCGCTTTCAGTCAAGGCGATGATCGCCTTCACGCCCGGGAAGTGGTTGGCCGTGTACATCGCCGCCAGGGCGATGCTTTCGTCGCAGCGCTCGAAGGTGGTGTGCAGGCGGTGGCTGGAGCGCTGGCTGGTCGGGTGCTTCTCGGCACCGGAGCAGATGCGGGCCATGGCCTGTACGGCTTCGATCGGGTACGAACCGGCAGCACTTTCCGCCGACAGCATGACCGCGTCGGTGTTGTCGAGCACGGCGTTGGCCACGTCGGACACTTCGGCACGGGTCGGCATCGGGTTCTGGATCATCGACTCCATCATCTGGGTCGCCACGATCACTGCCTTGTTGTTGCGGCGAGCGTGCTGGATGATCTTCTTCTGAATGGCGATCAGCTCGGCGTCGCCGATTTCCACGCCCAGGTCACCGCGGGCGACCATGACGGCATCGGAAGCGAGGATCAGCTTGTCCAGGGTCTCGTCGTCGGCAACGGCTTCGGCGCGCTCGATCTTGGCCACCAGCCAGGCGCTGCCACCGGACTCGTCACGCAGCTTGCGCGCGTATTCCATGTCGCTGGCGTCCCGCGGGAACGACACGGCCAGGTAGTCCAGGTCCATTTCCGCAGCCAGCTTGATGTCGGCCTTGTCCTTTTCGGTCAGGGCCGGTGCGGTCAGGCCGCCACCTTTACGGTTGATGCCCTTGTGGTCCGACAGCGGGCCACCGATGATCACCACGCAGTGCAGGGCATCGGCGGTGGCGGTTTCGACGCGCATGACCACGCGGCCATCGTCGAGCAGAAGTTCGTCACCGACACCGCAGTCCTTGACCAGGTCCGGGTAGTCGATGCCGACGATATCCTGGTTGCCTTCGGTCAGCGGGTGGGCGGTGGAGAAGGTGAACTTGTCACCGATCTTCAGTTCGATGCGCTTGTTGGCGAACTTCGCGATGCGGATCTTCGGACCCTGCAGGTCGCCCAGCAGTGCAACATGGCGGCCGTTCTTGGCAGCGATGTCGCGGATCAGGCGCGCGCGGGCCTTGTGCTCGTCCGGCGTGCCGTGGGAGAAGTTCAGGCGTGCCACGTCGAGACCGGCGAGGATCAGCTGTTCGATCACTTCCGGCGAGTTGCTGGCGGGGCCAAGGGTGGCGACGATTTTGGTACGGCGGATGCTCATGCACAGACTCCTATAGTGAAGCGCAGCGAAAGGCTACTCCTGAATCTCGCTGTAGTCATTGTTCCGTTGCACTACCTGTGACTTCCGGGGTAGGGCAGCTGCAAGCTACAAGCAGTAAGCTACAGAGAAAAGCGCGTGCGGCATTCATGCCCCTCGTGGCGGCCTGGCACTTGTCGCTCGCCGCTGAAGAAAACCCGACAGCGGCCGATAGGTTTGCTATCAAAGGAGATTGCCATGCGAGCCCTGATCGTTTTCGCCCTCGCCGCCAGTGCTGTCGGCTGTACCCGCTGGTCCATGGACCACCACCTGAACAATGCCTATCGCGCCTATGACCGGGGTGATTGCGCGCGGGTGATGCTGGAGCTGTCACAAGTAGACCGTACCAGCCGCGCGCGCCCGTTCATCCACCCCGAAGTGTCGCTGCTGCGCGGCCAGTGCCTGGAGCGCCAGGCGTTGTACGTGGACGCCGCCCAGACCTACCAGTACCTGATCCAGCAATACCCGCGCAACGAGTACGCCTATCGCGCCCAGGCCCGCCTGCAGACGCTGGAGAAGCTCGGCCATTTGCGCGGTACCGAAGCGGCCGTGGCCCGGCCGGCGACTACTGCACCTTGGCGCTAATACAAAGGTGTGGTTTATTTCACGGGATTCGCGGCGCGTGCTGCGCTAATCTGTAACCCAGCTGTTACAACAACCGCCAGTACCTTGTATTCCTGGCATCAGGTACGGAATACACTCGCCATCATGTTCAACAAACGCCGCATCGAACGCCATCAGCTCCCTTGTGCCCTCAAGGTGTTCAACCGCTTTACCGACCAGGAAATCGGCCTGCTCGGCAACGCCTCGGAAGACGGCCTGATGGTCATCAGCCAACTGCCCGTGCTGGTAGGGCCCGATTATGAACTGCAACTTCGCATGCCGCTGGCCGGCGGCGGGTTCCAGTTCGTCAACTTGACCGCCAGTTGCCTGTGGTGCAGTGAGGACCAGACCCCTGGGCATTACGATTCGGGCTTCATGCTGCTGCAGGCCCCGCGCGAGTACGACGATTTCGTGCGCTCGCTGCGCGACTATTTCAGCTTCCGCCCGGCCAACGCCTCTGCCTGAGCCTTGGCGCCCTGGAATCGCGTTAGAATCGGGTCGACCTCGCAAGACAGGACGACCCCGTGACCCCCAGCATTTTCTGGCACGACTACGAAACCACCGGCATCAACCCGCGCTGTGACCGGCCGCTGCAGGTCGCCGGCCTGCGCACCGACTTCGACCTCAACGAGATCGACGAGCCGATCAGCCTTTACTGCCGCCCCGCCGACGATATTCTGCCGCACCCGGCTGCGTGCCTGGTGACTGGCATCACCCCGCAGTTACTGGCCGAGCAGGGCCTGTGCGAAGCCGAATTCATGACCCGCGTGCATGCGCAGCTGGCCCAACCAGGCACCTGTGGGGCGGGCTACAACACCCTGCGTTTCGATGACGAAGTGACCCGCTACAGCCTGTACCGGAATTTTTTCGACCCCTATGCCCGTGAATGGCAGGGCGGCAACAGCCGCTGGGACCTGATCGACATCGTGCGCACGGCCTACGCCCTGCGCCCGGAGGGCATCGAGTGGCCGCAGCAGGACGGGCGCACCAGCCTGCGTCTGGAGCTGTTGAGCAAGGCCAACGGCATTGATCACGGGCATGCGCATGAAGCGCTTTCCGACGTGCGGGCAACCATTGCCCTGGCGCGACTGATCCGGCAAAAACAGCCCAAGTTGTATGACTGGCTGTTCCAGTTGCGCAGCAAGCATAAAGTCATGGAACAGATCCGCTTGCTACAACCGCTGGTGCATGTATCCGGGCGTTTTTCAGCAGCGCGTAATTACCTGGGGGTGGTCTTGCCATTGGCCTGGCACCCGCACAATCGCAATGCACTGATTGTCTGCGACCTGCATCAGGAAACCCTGCCATTACTCAGGGAAAGTGCTGAAGTATTGCGTCAGCGCTTGTACACCCGGCACGAGGATTTGGCCGAGGGCGAACTACCGGTGCCGCTTAAACTGGTACAGATCAATCGCTGCCCGGTACTTGCGCCACTGTCGGTATTACGCCCTGCCGATCAACAGCGGCTGGGTATCGACTTGACGTTGTTACAATCGCGCGGTGAACAGTTGGCCGATCAACAGGCGCAATGGCAGGACAAGCTGGAGCACATTTACGGCAAGGACGATTTCGCGCCGAGTGAGGACCCGGAGCAGCAGTTGTATAACGGTTTTATTGGTGACCGTGACCGGCGTCTATGCGAGCAAGTTCGTGCGCTGGAGCCGGCGCAATTGGGCCGGGGGCAGTGGCTGTTCGATGACCCGCGCTTGCCTGAGCTGTTGTTCCGTTACCGGGCGCGCAACTTTCCGGACACCTTGACCCCCGAGGAGCGCCAGCGGTGGTATGCGTTCTGCCAGCAGCGCCTTAGCCAGCCGCAGTGGGGGGCGCCGAACACATTGGGTGATTTCGAGCAGGCGCGCCTGCAAGCCTGGGAGCGCGCCGACGAGGCCGGGCGGCGGGTGCTGGAGGCATGGCAACTACATGCCCGGAACTTGCAACAACAGTTTGCAATTGACTGAAGGGCAGACAAACAAAAACGCCGGCAATGTGCCGGCGTTTTTGTTTGCGATAAGCAAAGGCCCGGGCTGAACAATCAGTCCAGCAGGGTAGCCCAGCTCTCGACCACGTCGCCGCCCCACTTGGCTTTCCACTCTTTCAGGGTCTTGTGGTTGCCGCCTTTGGTTTCGATCACTTCACCGTTGTGCGGGTTCTTGTATTGCTTGACCTTGCGGGCACGCTTGGTAGCAACAGCCTTGACGGTGCCACGCGGTGCTTTGCTCAGTTTCGACTCTGGGTCGAGCAGGGCAATCACGTCGCGCAGGGACTTGGAGTACTCGCCCATCAGGTTGCGCAGTTTGCCTTCGAACTCCAGCTCTTTCTTCAGCTTGTCGTCCTGCGACAGGTTGGCCAGGCGAGCCTGAAGTTCTTTGATGGCTTCTTCGGTGGCGCGGTACTCGTTGATCAGGGACATGGAGTGTTCCTTAATGCGTGTTCAGAAATGTGTGGGGCAATAATAGACAGCCGATACTCGCAAGTAAACATAATGTTGGGCAATTAACTGTTGATTAAGCTGTGACAATATTTCTCAGGTGAACAAAAATTTACATTAGCGTGTGCCATTTCGCCGGCTGTGTCAGATAGTGTCCACATTGCCAGCGTGGTTGCTACAGTGGCCGCGGCCGCTGCAATCAATACTGCGCTTTTCCTTGCGTGCCGCTAGAATAAGCGCCTTTGCGAAGTTCTGGAGTCTCATTCATGCGCACCTATCGTCTGGTGATCGCCTGCCCCGACCGTGTAGGGATCGTGGCGAAAGTCAGTAATTTCCTGGCCTTGTACAATGGCTGGATCAACGAAGCCAGCCATCATTCCGATGAGCAGAGCGGCTGGTTCTTCATGCGTCATGAAATCCGCGCCGAATCATTGCCCTTCGGTATCGAAGCCTTCCGTGAGGCGTTTGCGCCGATTGCCGAAGAGTTCTCCATGACCTGGCGGATAACCGACTCGGCGCAGAAAAAGCGCGTGGTGCTGATGGCCAGCCGCGAGTCGCATTGCCTGGCTGACCTGTTGCACCGCTGGCATACCGATGAACTGGACTGCGAGATCCCGTGTGTCATTTCCAACCACGACGACCTGCGCAGCATGGTCGAGTGGCACGGCATACCGTTCTTCCATGTACCGGTCGACCCCAAGGACAAGGCCCCGGCCTTTGCCGAAGTGTCGCGCCTGGTCGAAGAACACGCGGCCGATGTCGTGGTGCTGGCCCGCTACATGCAAATCCTGCCGCCGCAACTGTGCCGGGACTACGCGGAGAAGGTCATCAACATTCACCACAGTTTCCTGCCGTCGTTCGTGGGTGCCAAGCCTTACCACCAGGCCGCGCTGCGTGGGGTGAAGCTGATCGGTGCAACGTGCCACTACGTCACCGAAGAACTGGATGCCGGCCCGATCATCGAGCAGGACGTGGTGCGCGTGAGCCACGCCGACAGCATCGAAGACATGGTTCGCTTTGGCCGTGATGTGGAAAAGATGGTGCTGGCACGTGGCCTGCGTTATCACCTCGAAGACCGCGTGCTTGTGCATGGCAACAAGACGGTGGTCTTCGACTGATACCGTTGGGTTGCCTGCAAGCCTTTGGGGCTGCTCGGCAGCCCTATCGCTACGCTTGAGGAACATACCGATGGCCAAACGGCGCAACCAACCCACCGCCACGGCCCCGCCCACCGTAGGTGAAGGCTGCCTGGCGCGCTATGACCCGCAAGCGCTGGCCGACACCGACGGCACCGATTTCCCCGGCGCCGCCGAACTGTGGCAGCGGCTCAACCCGCCTGGCGCCGCCAGCGCGTCAGCAACGGACGCGCCAGCAGGCACACGAACACCGGCCCGCCTGCCAGCAGGTAAAAGTAATAAGTGACTGCCCGCCAGATGAGGATCGCCGCGGCGGCGGTGGAGCTGCCCACCAGCGGCGTCAGCAGGCTTGCAGACGTCAGCTCGGCCGCACCTGCCCCGCCCGGTAGCAGGCTGAATTGCCCGGCACTGAGCGACAGCATCTGCACCAGAAAGCTGGGGATCCATGCCAGCTCCCCGCCCAACCCGCGCAATACCAGGTACAACACGCTGTAGCGCAGCCCCCAGTGGATGCAGGTGAGGGTAAACACCAGCGCCAGCGTGCGCTTGGGCAACTGCCAGGTCTGCGCCAGTGCGGCGATGAAGTGCAGCAGTTTGCGGGCCCAGCGGCGCTTGCGCGGCGCGGCCACGCCCAGGCGTTGCAGCAGCCTGCCGTTGAGGCGCATGAGCGCGCGGCGGTAGCGCAGCAAGCCGATCACCCCAACCAGCGCACTGCACAGCAGCAACGCACTGCCCAGCAACATGTTTTGCTGGCTGTGGCCCAGGCTGTGAAACAATGCGTAGCCCGCAATCGCCAGCATCGCGCAGAAAAAGAACAGCAGGTCGTTCAATTGGTCCATGGCGAACACGGCGCCACTGCGCGCCGGGCCGATGCGCTCGCGTGCCAGCAGCGCCATCAGGGTTAACGGGCCACCACTGCCGCCGGGGGTGGTGCAGATGGCGAACTCGGTGGCCATCACCACGCCCAGGCTGCGCAGGTGCCCAAGCCTTGCGCCTTGCTGGCCCAGCAACAGGCGCAGGCGCATGGCGTTGATCACCCAGCACAGCAGGATCATGCCCAGCAGGGTCAGCAACAGGCCAGGATCGAACCCTTGCAACCGGGGCAGCAGGTCCCTGCCGCCAAGCAGGGCTGGCACCAGCATTGCTGCGACAAGTGCCAGG
The DNA here is from genome assembly GCF_947311875.1 of Pseudomonas sp. PARCl1. Taxonomy (NCBI): domain Bacteria; kingdom Pseudomonadati; phylum Pseudomonadota; class Gammaproteobacteria; order Pseudomonadales; family Pseudomonadaceae; genus Pseudomonas; species Pseudomonas sp. PARCl1. Next base: position 31,058 of record NZ_CAMZMX010000047.1, on the reverse strand, counting down.
CCTAGCCAGGCCAGACGGCTCATGCGCTTACCTGGCGGTCAAGCCAGGCGGACTTGGTGAGGGGTTCGCGACCTTGGGCCATCAAGGTGCGCAGGGTATTGAGCCAGTACTCGCGGGAGCTACGGTGGCGCATGTCCACCGGGTGCAGGCCCAGGCGCAGGGTTTCGGCGTTCTGCCACCGTCTGCACTGCCAGTCGCACAGGGCCCGCGACAGCCCCCGGCGCCAGGCACTGCGGGCGCTCCACACCAGCCCTGGCGCCTTGATCGGGGTGAACTCGGGCAAGCGGTACAGGTGCTGCGGTGTGCTGGTGTAGCGCAAAGGCAGCTGGCGCAGCGCCTGGCGGGTGCCTTCGCTCATCAACCAGGCTGGCGCCACGAAACCTGCCACCGGCCATTGCTGTTGTGCGAACACGGCCAGGCCCTGTTCCAGGCGCTGCATGGCCTGCTGTTGATCAAGGCCATAGAACTCGCCTTCGTGGGTATAGATACGGCGCATGAAGAAGTCGCCTGGCGTGCGCGGCGGCGGGCCGTTGTCGGCATGGTAGTAGCCATGCAGCGCCAGTTCGTCGCCCTCGGCCAGGCGCCGTTCAAGCAGGCGGCAGAACGCCGGTGAGCGCAACAGCGGGTTGCGCTGGTGAAAGTCCGGAACCACCAGCCAAGTCATGGGCACACCGCCGATAGCATCCACCGCCTCCACGAAAGGTTGGTAGTCGGGCCATGTTTCAGGCGCGACATCGTGCAGTACCAGCATCAGGCTACGCGGTGCGGGGCGTGACTCAAGCATGGGCGCGCACCAGAGGCTGATGGCCGAGCACGGCCTGGTAGTGCTGCAGCAGGCCCGCGACCACGTTGTCCCATGAATAGTGCTGCTCGACGTGGCGGCGGGCCTGCGCGCCCAGCTTGCGCACACCTGCCTCGAATGCCTCGCGCACGGCTGTGGCCATGGCCTGGGCATCGTTGGCTGTACACAGGCGGCCGCACTGGTCATTGACGATTTCGCCGAAGGCACCCGCGCGCACGGCGACCACTGGCGTTGCACTGGCCATGGCTTCGAGAATCACCAGGCCGAAGGTTTCCTGGTCGCCGGCATGCACCAGCAGGTCGGCGCTGGCCATCAGCCGGGCGACCTCCTCGGGCGGGCAGAACTGGCCGATGACACTGACGTTGTCCGGCACATTGGCGGGCATGCCGGAGCCCACCAACAGCAGGTGGTAGGGGTGGCCCAGCTGCTGCATGCAGGCCAGCAATATCGGCAGGTTCTTTTCCCGGGAGCCACGCCCGGCGTAGATCAGCAGGCGGGTGGTATCGGCGATACCCAGTTCGGCACGCACATTGGCGTCGCGTTTGGACGGGTGGAACGTGGTCAGGTCCACGCCCAGCGGTTGTACGTGTACATCGCGCACGCCCAGACGGCGCAGTTTGTCGGCCATGACCCGGCTGGGGGCCAGCACCCGGTCGAAATTCCCATATAGCTTGCTGACATAGGCCTCGACATTGGGCGTGAACCAGTTGCCCATGCGGTTGCTGACCAGCAGCGGCAGGTCGGAGTGGTAGAAGCCGATTACCGGCACGTCCAGCTGGCGCCGGGCCTCCAGCGCCGCCCAGGCAGTCAGGTACGGGTCGCCGACCTCGATCAGGTCCGGCTTGAGCGAACGCAGGGTTTTGCACCACGGGGCCAGGCGTACCGGGAAGCGGTAGCCTTTGCCAAAAGGTAGCGGCAGTGCCGGTACTTGGTAGATGCCGTCGGCATTGTGGGCGCTGGCACCAGGAATCAACAGGCTATGGCGTACGCCCTGGATGGCGTCGAGGCGGTGATGTTTGGCATCAAGATAAGTTCGTACGCCACCGCTGGCGGGGGCGTAGAACATGGTGATGTCGGCGATGTGCACGATCAGCATCCCTCCGGGATCGTCTTTCGGGTCTGTCATCTGGCGCTTGGTTGGCGGCGATGACACGCCTAAAGGTTGACCTTTCAGAAGGATAGTTTGTTCGATCGGGGTTGCGCGGCAAGCTGCCCCAGGGGAGGAGGTGTACCTGCTCCCCTGGGGCACGTGGGACTAGATCCGGAAACTGCCCACCAGGTGCTTCAGGCGCCCGGCCTGCTGCTCCAGGTCGGAGCACGCACGCAGGGTGGCCTGCAGGTTCTCCACACCTTCCTGGTTGAGCATGTTGATCTCGTTGATATCCATGTTGATGGCTTCGACCACGGCAGTCTGCTCCTCGGTGGCGGTGGCCACCGACTGGTTCATGCCATCGATTTCGCCAATGCGCACGGTCACGCTGTCCAGCCGTTCGCCGGCCTGGTTGGCGATCTGCATGCTGTCGGTGCTGTGGCGCTGGCTCTGATCCATGGTTTCGACCGATGCGCGGGCACCCACCTGCAGTTCTTCGATCATGGCCTGCACCTGTTGCGCCGATTCCTGGGTGCGGTGGGCCAGGTTGCGTACCTCATCGGCCACCACGGCGAAACCACGCCCGGCTTCACCGGCGCGGGCCGCTTCGATGGCGGCGTTCAATGCCAGCAGGTTGGTCTGCTGGGAGATACTGGTAATCACTTCCAGAATCTGGCCGATGTTCACGGTTTTGCTGTTGAGGGTCTCGATGTGTTCGCTGGAGGTGACGATCAGGTCCGAGAGCCGGTTCATCGCCGCAATGTTGCGCTCGACCACCTGTTGGCCTTCTTCGGCCAGCAGCCTTGCGGAGCTGGCGTGCTGCGAGGCCTGGGCAGCGTTGCCGGCGATTTCCTGGGCCGCGGCACCCAGTTCGTTGATGGCCGCGGCCACGCTGTTGGTGCGGTTGGCCTGCTCATCGGAGTTGGTCATTGATGAGTTCGAGGCGCTGATCACCCGCAGCGCCACTTCATTGACTTGCTCGGTGGCCGAGGACACTTCGCGGATGCTGCTGTGAATACGCTCGACGAAGCGGTTGAAGGCGTTGCCGAGAACGCCGAATTCATCATGGTTATGGATGCGCAGGCGCTTGGTCAGGTCGCCCTCACCTTCGGCGATGTCTTCCATGGCGCGGGTCATGGTGTGCAACGGCTGCATCAGTACGCGAATCAGCAAGCCGAGCAAGGCGATGATGATGACCACGGCGACGACCGTGGCAACCACTGCCGAGGTGCGGAAGGTGCTCAGCATCGAGAAGGCCTTGGCCTTGTCCACCGACAGGCCGATGTACCAATTGGCCGAGGGCAGGCCGGTGATCGGAGTGAAGGTCAGCAAGCGTGCCTGGCCGTCGCTTTGCACTTCGGTCAGTTCGTTGCTCAGCTTGGGTGTGTGTTGCGGGAACAGGTCTGACAGCGACTTCATCACCAGGGCCTGGTCCGGGTGTACCAGGATCTTGCCCTGGTCATTGACCAGGAACGCATAGCCCATACCACCAAAGTCCAGCGAGTTGATGATTTGCACCAGGCCGTCCAGCGTCAGGTCGCCACCGACCACACCCACGCTGCTGGAGACCTTGCTGAGGATGCCGATGACCATCTTGTTGGTGGTTATGTCGATGTAAGGTTCGGTCAACATGGCCCCGCTGGCATTCATGCCATCCTTGTACCAGGGCCGGGTGCGAGGGTCGTAGCCGTCGGGCATCTTCGCGTCCGGGCGAACACTGAAGCCGCCGTCGATCTTGCCCAGGTAAACGGTCAGGAAGCTGGAGAGCAGTGCGCGCTGGCCCATGAATGTTTCAGCGTTGGCCGGGTTCTGGGCAATGTTCTGCGCCAGGTTTTCCACCAGTTTGATACGCCCGTCGAACAGGTTGCGGATGTTGGTGGACGTGGAAGTACCCATTTCAGCCAGGTAGTTTTCCAGGTCCTCGCGGATGGCATTACGCTGCAGGTAATCGTTGTAAAGGGTGAAAAGGCTGAAGGCGAGTATGACGATCAGTGAGGCGGCCAACAGTATCTTGTGGCTGAAACGCAGGCTTTTATTCATGGCGTAATCGGTTCCGCTAAGGTTTTAATCAGGGCGTTCGCACGAGTGAGGCCGCAAGGCTGTGCAATATCCGGAAAAATCCCTTTTCGGTTGTTCCTCTCTTCTAAGACGAATATCACCCGAAGGTATCGGCCGGTTTCAGTTAAAGCTTGAGCAGGGGATTAAAGAGATGTTGGAAACTTCGACCATAGTTGTGGGATCGGGCCCGGATGGCCAGCCGCTCGGGCAAGCCATGCGCCTGGCCAACCGCCACGGCCTGGTGGCAGGCGCCACCGGTACCGGCAAGACCGTCACCTTGCAACGCCTGGCGGAAGTGTTCAGTGACGCCGGGGTCGCGGTGTTTGCCGCCGACGTGAAAGGCGACTTGTGTGGCCTGGGCGCCGCCGGTGCACCGCAGGGCAAGGTGGCCGAGCGCATCGCCGGCATGCCGTGGCTTGGGCATACGCCACGGGCCTACCCGGTGACGTTGTGGGATATCGCGGGGCAGTCCGGCCACCCGCTGCGCACGACCCTCAGTGAAATGGGGCCGCTGCTGCTGGGCAACTTGCTGGAACTGACCGACAGCCAGCAGGCGGCGTTGTATGCAGCGTTCAAGGTGGCCGACCGTGAAGGCCTGTTGCTGCTCGACCTGAAAGACCTCAAGGCGCTGCTTGCCCACTTGAAAGACAACCCGCAATTGCTGGGTGAAGACAGCGCGCTGATGACCACCGCCTCGACCCAGGCCTTGTTGCGCCGGCTGGCAACCCTCGAGCAACAGGGGGCCGAGGCGCTGTTCGGCGAGCCGGCGTTGCAACTGGAAGACGTGCTGCGCCCGGACCCCGATGGCCGCGGCCGTATCCACCTGCTTGATGCCAGCCGCTTGGTGCATGAAGCCCCCAAGGTCTACTCCACCTTCCTGTTGTGGCTGCTGGCTGAATTGTTCGAGCAGTTGCCCGAGCGCGGCGATGCCGAAAAACCGCTGCTGGCGTTGTTCTTCGACGAGGCGCACCTGTTGTTCAACGGCACGCCCAAGGCGCTGCAGGAGCGCCTGGAGCAGGTGGTACGGCTGATCCGGTCCAAAGGTGTGGGCGTGTTCTTCGTCACCCAGTCGCCGGGTGACTTGCCGGATGCGGTGCTGGCCCAGTTGGGCTTGCGCATTCAGCATGGCTTGCGGGCATTCACGGCGAAGGAGCAGAAGGCATTGCGGGCGGTAGCCGATGGCTTGCGCCCCAACCCAGCGTTCGACACCTTGAGCGTGCTCACCGAACTGGGCATTGGCGAAGCGCTACTGGGGGCGCTTGAAGAGAAGGGCACCCCGGCCATGGTCCAGCGCGTGTTGGTGGCACCGCCGCAATCGCGGATCGGGCCGTTGAGTGCTGCGGAGCGCGGTGCGCTGATTGCTGCTTCGCCGCTGGCCGGGCGCTATGACAAGCCGGTGGACCGTGAGTCGGCCTATGAAATGCTGACCCAGCGCAAAGGTGAGGCGGTGGAGCCGGCGCCGCAACCGAAGGCCGATGAAGAGAGCTTTGCCGACAAGGCCGGTGAGTTCTTGCAGAGTGCGGCGGGGCAGGCGATCAAATCGGCGGTGCGCCAGGCAGCCAACCAGTTGGGGCGGCAACTGGTGCGGGGGTTGATGGGGTCGTTGTTGGGGGGCAAGAAAAAATAGTTGGCTGCCACCTGGACCGTATCGAGCCTGGGCCTTGCGCACTGCCTGTGGGCCCAGCTGCCGATATGAAAAAGGCGCCCCGGGGTTAATGCCAGTCAGTTAAGTAGTTGGGGTCGCTTTGCGACCCTTCGCGGGCACGCCCGCTCCCACAGGGGATAGCGCATTTCTTGAGTTCAGCGCCAAGCGTGTAGGAGCGGGCGTGCCCGCGAAGGGCTGCAAAGCAGCCCCAATAACCCTTAACTGACAGGCATTAACCCCGTGGGCGCCTTTGTCTATTGCGGTGTCACTCAGCCAATGGCCTTGGACGCCAGCCAGAACAAGCCGGCCGCCAGGCCCATCGAGGCTGGCAGGGTCAGAACCCAAGCCATCAGGATGGTTTTGACGGTGCCACCTTGCAGGCCGCTTTTGTTGGCGACCATGGTGCCGGCCACGCCGGACGACAGCACATGCGTGGTCGACACCGGCAAGGCGAACACGTTGGCCATGCCGATGGCACAGGCCGCGGTGATCTGTGCCGACATGCCCTGGGCATAGGTCATGCCCTGCTTGCCGATCTTCTCGCCAACGGTCAGCACCACACGCTTCCAGCCCACCATGGTGCCCAGGCCCAAGGCCAGGGCAACGGCCACGATTACCCAGAACGGGGCGTATTCAGTGGTGGCGGTAAGGTCTTTGCGCAGTTTTTCCAGGTCGGCCTTTTCGCGGGCTTCCAGGCCAGGCAGCTTCCCAACCTTCTTCGCGGTGTCATCCAGGCACAGCAAGTAGCGGCGTACTTCAACGCGCTTCTCGGCAGCCAGGCTGTGATAGTCGGTCACGCCTTGCAACGAGGTTTGCAGTGCGGCGATGGTCGGCTCGGTCTGCTGCGGGTTGCAACTGAACTGTTCCGGCAGGTCGCTGGCCTTGGCCTTGCCCAGGGCCAGGAACTCGCCCAGGGTGGCGGCGTTGCGCTCGTAGAACTGGCTCATGTGCAGGGTGGCGTCGCGGGTACGCTCGATCTGATAGGTGGTACTGTTCAGGTCGAGCACGAACTTGGCCGGCACGATACCGATCAGCACCAGCATGATCAGGCCAATGCCTTTCTGGCCGTCGTTGGAACCGTGCACGAAGCTCACACCCATGGCAGAAACCACCAGGACCAGGCGGTTCCAGAAGGGCGGGTGCTTCTTATCGTCGAGTTTACGGCGCTGTTCGGGGGTCTTGTGCATCTTCGACAGCGGGCGCCACCACTTCAGGCCGAGCAGCACCAGGGCAGCCACGGCGAAGCCTGCCATTGGCGAGACCACCAGCGACATGGCTATGTCGATGGCTTTCTGCCAGTTAACGCCGTCTCCCAGCGGGATGTCGTTGATCAGGGCATTGGCCAGACCTACACCCAGAATAGAGCCGATCAGCGTGTGCGAGCTGGAAGCGGGAATACCGAAGTACCAGGTGCCGAGGTTCCAGGTGATGGCCGCGGCCAACAGGGAGAAGACCATGGCCAGGCCGTGCCCGGTGTTCACATTGATCAGCAACTCCACCGGCAGCAGGTGCACGATGGCGTAGGCCACCCCGACACCGCCCAGCAGTACGCCGAAGAAGTTGAACACGCCGGAGAAGAACACGGCGAGGTGGGGAGGCATGGCTTTGGTATAGATGACGGTAGCTACCGCGTTTGCGGTGTCATGAAAGCCATTGATGAACTCGAAGGCGAGTACGAAGGTCAAGGCGAGCAGCAGGCTCACCAATACCCAGGCATCCAGTCCGCTGAATAAATCGATCATGAAGGTTGTCTGGCGGTCATAGGGGGGCGGGATTATGCCAGAAAACCTTGGCAATCGATGCACCTCCAGCAGGCCGTTGGCACGGCCAAAAGCGCCAAAGCTGCCCTGCGAGCGGCCCTTGATTACAGGGCAAGTTCAGGTTAAATCGGCGAATTGCTGCGAAAAGCAGGTCAAAAACGTAAAGGTGCAGCTTCGGCGCTAATTAAAACGATCGTTTGAAATTTGTGAAAATCCATTTCACTTCGCTTGGGTAATAAGGCCAACACGCCCGGGCGAGCCGGGCGAACACAGCGCTGCATCGACCCGGGTCAGGGGTTCTCGCTGCGTAGTTCCTTTTCCATTCGTTCCAGTTCCTGGCTGAAAGCCTGGTCGCGCAGGCTGGCGCGTTTGCGCCAGGGTTTGCGCTCCGGTTCCGTTTGTGCGGCATAGGTGGTGACTTCGCCGCCGTAGACATCCTTGTAACGTTCAGCCTGGCGCTCGAGTTCTGCGCGCAGTTCATCTTTCGTCACATGCAGTACCTGAATTAAGTGTAATCACGGGGGTAACGCGTTATGCGCTTGTGCGCCCTGTTCCGGCCGCAACGGCTTGGTTCCACGGAAGGTTCCGTGGGCACAATTGCGTCACGACTGTGGTGCCGATTATAGCAACCGATAATTTGCCGAACATCGTTATTTAACCTGCACCGCCATCATCCGACGCACGTTATGGCATGTGCCGGTAAACAAGTTGGGGCTTTCTTACAAGTTTGAAAGGCATGCCGGATAAAAGTTCGGGCAACAAGCTGGCGAGGGGGGAATGAAAAACGGCCCCGCCGAAAGGCGAGGCCGTTGCCTGGGGACTTCTACGGTGGGTACCTGACCAGTCTCTCCAAAGAAGCCACATGTGGCAGGAGAAAGGTATAAGCAAAAGTGTCAGCGGTCAATTGCGATTATCGGCCGTTTGTTCGATAATCGCACGAACCGGCGTTTTTTTTGAGGTGTGCGATGAGTGACGAAACGGTGGACAACGCTTCTGCCAGCCCAGAGGCGGCACGGCCTGTGTTGGCGGCCATGGCGCCGCCGATCGTGGCCTCGCCGGCCAAGCGCATCCAGGCTTTCACCGGCGACCCGGACTTCATGACATCCCTGGCCCGTGGCCTGGCGGTGATCCAGGCTTTCCAGGAGCGCAAGCGCCACCTCACCATCGCCCAGATCAGCCACCGTACCGAAATACCCCGGGCCGCCGTGCGCCGTTGCCTGCACACGCTGATCAAGCTGGGCTATGCCACCACGGATGGGCGCACCTACTCGCTGCTACCCAAAGTGCTGACCCTGGGGCATGCCTACCTGTCATCCACGCCATTGGCGATTTCGGCCCAGCCGTACCTGGACCGCATCAGCGACCAGCTGCACGAGGCGGCCAACATGGCCACCCTCGAAGGTGACGACATCCTTTATATAGCCCGTTCGGCCACGGTCGAGCGCCTGATTTCGGTCGATTTGTCGGTGGGCGGGCGCCTGCCCGCCTACTGCACGTCGATGGGGCGCATTCTGCTGGCGGCGCTGGATGACACCAGCCTGCGCGAATACCTGGAGCGGGCCGACCTCAAGGCGCGCACCAGCCGTACCTTGCATGATGCCGAATCGTTGTTCGCCTGTATTCAGCAGGTCCGCGCCCAAGGCTGGTGTGTGGTGGACCAGGAACTGGAGCAGGGGCTGCGCTCGATTGCCGTGCCGGTGTACGACGCTTCCGGGCAGGTGCTGGCAGCCTTGAACGTAAGTACCCACGTCGGGCGGGTCACGCGCAGCGAACTGGAGCAGCGCTTCTTGCCGATACTGCTGGCTGCCAGCCGGGACCTGTGCCACCAGCTGTTTGGTTGAGCGCGCAAGGGAGGGGGGCGCAGCAACCTGCGGGGCCGGCGCCAGCGGTTTTTTGAACAGGCAAAACGGTTTCCTGTGCGATAAACGCACAGTGTCGTTCGCGGCGAATTGCTTCACCTGCGCCCGCTGATTAATGTCTCTCGCAACGGTCGGCTGTGCCGACCGAACAAGAAAAACATGAGGCACATACCATGCATACTGTCCCTAGGCTGCTGCGCTCGCACCCGCATGCAGTTTCGTTGTATCCAGGCTAACCCAGGCCATTTTCCCTAGCGTTGCCCACCTGTACCGGCTAGCCGAGTGCAAAGGACTGGCTGTGCCCCTTATTCTGGATAACAACAATGAACCAAGCGCAAACCAACGTCGGCGCGAGCCTCGACGTCCAGTCGTTCATCAATCAGCAACCGTTGTCCCGCTATCAGTGGCGGGTCGTGCTGCTGTGCTTTCTGATCGTCTTCCTCGATGGCCTGGACACGGCCGCCATGGGCTTCATCGCCCCGGCCCTGTCGCAGGAATGGGGCATTGACCGTGCCAGCCTGGGCCCGGTGATGAGTGCCGCGTTGATCGGCATGGTCTTCGGCGCCCTGGGCTCGGGGCCGCTGGCCGACCGCTTTGGCCGCAAGGGCGTGCTGGTGGGTGCTGTACTGGTATTCGGTGGCTTCAGCCTGGCCTCGGCCTATGCCTCCAACGTCGACCAGCTGCTGGTGCTGCGCTTCCTGACCGGCCTTGGCCTGGGGGCGGGTATGCCCAACGCCACCACGCTGCTGTCGGAGTACACCCCAGAGCGGCTCAAGTCGCTGCTGGTCACCAGCATGTTCTGCGGCTTCAACCTGGGTATGGCCGGCGGTGGCTTCATTTCCGCGAAAATGATCCCGGCCTATGGCTGGCACAGCCTGCTGGTAGTCGGTGGCGTGCTGCCGTTGCTGCTGGCCGTGGTGCTGATGGTCTGGCTGCCGGAGTCGGCGCGCTTCCTGGTGGTGCGTAACCGTGGCACTGACAGGGTGCGCAAGACCTTGTCGCCGATCGCCCCGCAGGTGGTGGCCGAGGCGGCCAGCTTCAGCGTGCCGGAACAGAAAGCCGTGGCCGCCCGCAACGTGTTCTCGGTGATTTTCTCTGGCACCTACGGCCTGGGTACCGTACTGCTGTGGCTGACTTATTTCATGGGCCTGGTGATCGTCTATCTGCTGACCAGCTGGCTGCCGACCCTGATGCGTGACAGTGGCGCGAGCATGGAGCAGGCGGCCTTTATCGGTGCCTTGTTCCAGTTCGGTGGCGTGCTGAGTGCGGTCGGTGTGGGTTGGGCCATGGACCGCTTCAACCCGCACAAGGTGATCGGCGCTTTCTACCTGCTGGCCGGGGTCTTCGCCTACGCCGTAGGGCAGAGCCTGGGCAATATCACCTTGCTGGCGACGCTGGTGCTGGTGGCTGGTATGTGCGTGAACGGCGCCCAGTCGGCCATGCCGTCGCTGGCAGCGCGCTTCTACCCGACCCAAGGCCGGGCGACCGGGGTATCGTGGATGCTGGGCATCGGCCGCTTCGGCGCGATTCTCGGGGCCTGGAGCGGCGCGACCCTGTTGGGCCTGGGCTGGAGCTTCGAGCAGGTGCTCACGGCGCTGCTGGTGCCGGCGGCGCTGGCTACCGTTGGGGTGGTGGTGAAAGGGCTGGTGAGCCACGCCGACGCCACCTGATAGCGAGGCCGCCCTTGCCGGCCAGGCGCTGTACGATGGTGGGTAGTAAGGCAACAAATAGTTCGATAATCGCACGAATAACCGATTATCGGATTGTAAGCTACCCACCGGCCTCCTTAATCTGAGCTTACTGAAGCACCCTGACCAGGAGCCTCCAATGCCACGTGCAGACCACCACCGAACCCACCGAAATCAAGCTGCCACCCCGCGTGACCTTGATGCCCGTACCGCCGCGGCCCATGGCCAGCCGGCAGGAGAAGCCTGATGCGAGACGTATTCATCTGTGACGCCATCCGTACCCCGATTGGCCGCTTTGGCGGCGCCCTGGCCGGTGTGCGTGCCGACGACCTGGCCGCCGTGCCACTGAAGGCGCTGATCGAGCGCAACCCCGGTGTGCAATGGGACCAGGTTGACGAGGTGTTTTTCGGGTGCGCTAACCAGGCAGGTGAAGACAACCGCAACGTGGCGCGCATGGCGCTGCTGCTGGCCGGCCTGCCCGAAAGCATTCCGGGCGTTACCCTTAACCGCCTGTGTGCTTCGGGCATGGATGCCATTGGCACTGCTTTCCGCGCCATTGCCAGCGGGGAAATGGAGCTGGCCATCGCCGGGGGTGTGGAATCGATGTCGCGCGCCCCGTTCGTCATGGGCAAGGCCGAAAGCGGCTATTCGCGCAACATGAAGCTGGAAGACACGACCATCGGCTGGCGTTTCATCAACCCGCTGATGAAGAGCCAGTACGGCGTGGACTCCATGCCGGAAACCGCCGACAACGTGGCCGACGATTATCAGGTATCGCGCGCCGACCAGGATGCTTTCGCCTTGCGCAGCCAGCAAAAGGCCGCTGCAGCGCAGGCAGCCGGTTTTTTTGCCGAGGAAATCGTGCCGGTGCGCATCGCCCACAAGAAGGGTGAAGTGATCGTCGAGTGTGATGAACACCTGCGCCCGGAGACCACCCTGGAAGCGTTGACCAAGCTCAAGCCGGTCAACGGCCCGGATAAGACCGTCACCGCCGGCAACGCTTCGGGCGTCAACGATGGTGCGGCAGCACTGATCCTGGCCTCGGCTGAAGCGGTGAAGAAGCATGGCCTTACCCCGCGTGCCCGCGTTCTGGGCATGGCCAGCGGTGGCGTTGCGCCACGGGTGATGGGCATTGGCCCGGTCCCGGCAGTGCGTAAGCTGACCGAGCGCCTGGGTGTGGCGGTGAATGATTTCGATGTGATCGAGCTCAATGAAGCGTTCGCCAGCCAAGGCCTGGCAGTGCTGCGTGAGCTGGGCGTGGCCGATGATGCGCCGCAGGTGAACCCCAATGGCGGCGCGATCGCGCTGGGCCACCCGCTGGGCATGAGCGGTGCTCGCCTGGTGCTGACGGCGCTGCATCAACTGGAGAAAAGCGGTGGCCGTAAAGGCCTGGCGACCATGTGCGTGGGCGTCGGCCAAGGCTTGGCGCTGGCCATCGAACGGGTTTGACCTGTCCTGGCCCCTTCGTGGGGCAAGCCGGGTGTTACAGCATGGTCGTTGCCCACTGCACAACGGCAAACTGTGGCAGCAGGCTTGCCCCGCGAAGGGGCCGGCACCTTCGACTCAAGGCCAAGTGCCAGCCTCAAGGCGGAACGAGGTGTTACCAGGTATGTCTAGAATAACCTGGGACCCTTCAGGAGTAATCTCACCATGACCTCAACCTATTACACCGGTGAAGAGCGCAGCAAGCGCATCTTCGCTATCGTTGGTGCCTCTTCGGGCAACCTGGTGGAATGGTTCGACTTTTACGTCTATGCCTTCTGTGCGATCTACTTCGCCCCGGCGTTCTTCCCCTCCGACGACCCCACGGTGCAGTTGCTGAACACCGCGGGGGTATTCGCCGCAGGCTTCTTGATGCGCCCGATTGGTGGCTGGTTCTTCGGCCGCCTCGCTGACCGCCATGGCCGCAAGAACTCGCTGATGATCTCGGTGCTGATGATGTGCTTCGGCTCGCTGATGATCGCCTGCCTGCCCACCTATGCCAGCATTGGCACCTGGGCCCCGGCGCTGCTGTTGCTGGCGCGCCTGATCCAGGGCCTGTCGGTGGGTGGCGAGTACGGCACCACCGCCACGTACATGAGTGAGGTGGCCCTGCGCGGCCAGCGCGGCTTCTTTGCCTCGTTCCAGTACGTGACGCTGATCGGCGGCCAGCTTTTGGCCGTGCTGGTGGTAGTGATCCTGCAGCAGCTGCTGACCGAGGATGAGCTGCGTGCCTGGGGCTGGCGCATTCCGTTCGTGGTCGGGGCCATTGCTGCACTGATCTCGTTGATGCTGCGCCGCTCGCTGCACGAAACCAGCAGCGCCGAAACCCGTCAGGACAAGGATGCCGGCACCATCAAAGGCTTGTTCAGCAACCACGCTGCAGCCTTCATCACCGTGCTGGGCTACACCGCAGGTGGGTCGCTGATTTTCTACACCTTCACCACCTACATGCAGAAGTACCTGGTGAATACCGCTGGCATGACGGCGAAGAACGCCAGTTATGTGATGACGGCTGCGCTGTTCCTGTTCATGGTGCTGCAGCCGTTCTTCGGCATGCTGTCCGACAGGATTGGCCGACGCAATTCCATGCTGCTGTTCGGCGCGTTGGGAACGCTGTTCACCGTGCCGCTGCTGATGGCGTTGAAAACCGTGACCAGCCCGTTCATGGCCTTCGTGCTGATCAGCCTGGCACTGTGCATCGTCAGTTTCTATACCTCGATCAGCGGCCTGGTGAAGGCCGAAATGTTCCCGCCGCAAGTTCGCGCGCTGGGTGTAGGCCTGGCTTACGCGGTGGCCAACGCGGCATTCGGCGGTTCGGCCGAGTACGTGGCCCTGGGGCTGAAGACCATGGGGATGGAGAATACGTTCTACTGGTACGTGACGGCGATGATGGCGATAGCCTTCCTGTTCAGCCTGCGCCTGCCGAAGCAGGCCGAGTACCTGCACCATGATCATTAAGGAAGCTGCATGAGCAACCAACTGTTCGATGCCTACTTCACCGCGCCGGCCATGCGCGAGGTTTTTTCCGACCGTGGCCGCCTGCAGGGCATGCTGGATTTCGAGGCCGCGCTCGCCCGCGCCGAGGCTTCGGTCGGCTTGGTTCCGCACAGCGCCGTGGCCGCCATCGAGGCGGCCTGCCAGGCCGAGCGCTATGACGTAGGCGCCCTGGCCAATGCCATCGCCAGCGCTGGCAACTCGGCAATCCCGCTGGTGAAGGCGTTGGGCAAGGTGATCGCCACCGGCGTGCCCGAAGCCGAGCGTTATGTGCACCTGGGCGCTACCAGCCAGGATGCGATGGACACCGGCTTGGTATTGCAGTTGCGCGCTGCCCTCGACTTGCTGGAAAGCGACCTTGGCCAGCTTGCCGAAACCTTGGCGCAGCAGGCCTTGAGGCACGCCGACACCCCCATGGTGGGGCGCACGTGGCTGCAACATGCCACGCCGGTGACCTTGGGCATGAAGCTGGCCGGGGTGCTTGGCGCCGTGACCCGCCATCGCCAGCGCTTGCAGGCGTTGCGCCCGCGCTTGCTGGTGCTGCAGTTCGGCGGCGCCTCGGGCAGCCTGGCGGCCTTGGGCAGCAAGGCGCTGCCGGTGGCCGAGGCGCTGGCCGAGCAACTGCGGCTGGCCCTGCCGGAACAGCCTTGGCACACCCAGCGCGACCGCTTGGTGGAGTTTGCCTCGGTGCTGGGCATGATCGCCGGCAGCCTGGGCAAGTTTGGCCGCGATGTCAGCTTGCTGATGCAAACCGAGGCTGGCGAAGTGTTCGAGCCTTCCGCGCCGGGCAAGGGCGGCTCTTCGACCATGCCCCACAAGCGTAACCCGGTGGGGGCCGCCGTTCTGATCGGGGCCGCCACCCGGGTGCCGGGGCTGGTTTCGACGATGTTCAGCGCCATGCCCCAGGAACACGAGCGCAGCCTGGGGTTGTGGCATGCCGAATGGGAAACCCTGCCAGAAATCTGCTGCCTGGTCTCCGGTGCGTTGCGCCAGGCCCAGGTGATTGCCGAGGGGATGGAGGTGGATGCCGAGCGCATGCGCCGCAACCTCGATCTGACCCAGGGCCTGGTGCTGGCCGAGGCGGTGAGCATTGTGCTGGCACAGCGCCTGGGCCGTGACCGCGCCCACCACCTGCTGGAGCAATGCTGCCAGCGCGCTGTGGCCGAGCATCGTCACCTGCGTGCCGTGCTGGGTGAGGAGCCGCAGGTCAGCGCCGAGCTGTCCGCCGAGGAACTCGATCGCTTGCTCGACCCGGCCCATTACCTGGGCCAGGCCCGCGTCTGGGTGGCGCGCGCCGTGTCCGAACATCAACGTTTCACTGCCTGAAGGAGACCGCTGTGGCGCATTTGCAACTGGCCGATGGCGTTTTGAATTACCAACTCGATGGCCCGGCAGACGCCCCGGTGCTGGTCCTGTCCAACTCGCTGGGTACCGACCTGGGCATGTGGGACGCCCAGATGCCGCTGTGGGCCCAGCAATTCCGGGTGCTGCGCTACGACACCCGTGGCCACGGTGCATCGCTGGTCACCGAAGGCCCTTATTCCGTCGAGCAACTGGGCCGCGATGTGCTGGCGCTGCTCGATGGCCTGGACATTGCCAAGGCGCACTTTGTCGGTTTGTCGATGGGTGGCCTGATTGGCCAGTGGCTGGGCATCAATGCCGGTGAGCGCTTGCGTAGCCTGACCTTGTGCAACACCGCCGCCAAAATCGCCAATGACGAGGTGTGGAACACCCGTATCGACACCGTGCTCAAGGGCGGCCAGCAGGCCATGGTCGACCTGCGCGACGCGTCCATTGCCCGCTGGTTCACCCCAGCCTTTGCCCAGGCACAAGCCGCAGAGGCCCAGCGTATCTGCCAGATGCTGGCGCAGACCTGCCCCCAGGGTTATGCCGGCAACTGCGCGGCGGTGCGTGATGCCGACTTCCGTGAGCAACTCGGTCGCATCCAGGTGCCGACGTTGATCGTGGCAGGGACAGAAGATGTGGTAACCACCCCGGCGTACGGCCAGTTCATGCAAACCGGTATTGCCGGTGCCGAATATGTCGAGTTCCCGGCAGCGCACCTGTCCAACGTCGAGATTGGCGAGGCGTTCAGCCGCCGCGTGCTTGCCTTCCTGTTGGCTCACTGAGGACCCTGCCATGGACGAGAAACAACGCTACGACGCCGGCATGCAAGTACGCCGCGCGGTACTGGGCGATGCCCATGTGGACCGCAGCCTGGAAAAGCTCAACGACTTCAATGGCGAGTTCCAGGAAATGATTACCCGCCATGCGTGGGGTGACATCTGGACCCGCCCCGGTCTGCCACGTCACACCCGCAGCCTGATCACCATTGCCATGCTGATCGGCATGAACCGTAACGACGAACTGAAGCTGCACCTGCGCGCAGCGGCCAACAACGGCGTGACCCGCGACGAGATCAAGGAAGTGCTGATGCAGAGCGCGATCTACTGCGGCATTCCAGCGGCCAACGCCACCTTCCACCTGGCGGAGTCGGTATGGGACGAGCTAGGGGTAGAGTCGCGTAGCTGACCCTCACGCGGCCCCGCCTGTAGGAGCGGCCTTGGGTCGCGATGGGCTGCGCAGCAGCCCCGGAATATCAGCTTCGCAGCTACGATTGCCGGGGCCGCTGCGCAGCCCATCGCGACCCAAGGCCGCTCCTACACAGGTGCCGGGGTTACAGCGCGACACAAGGCCGCTCAGGTGCCACGGTTACATCGAGCGTATGGCCACCGGGCCTGCGTTGCTTTCCACAGCCTGCTTCAGGGCCGGGCACAAGCCCAACATGAAGGCCGCTTCTGCCACCACGAACAAAGGCCCGATGATCAGGCCACTGATGTCGTCCACAAACGCTGGTTTTCGGCCTTCGTAATAGTGGCCGACGAACTGGATGATCCAGCCCAGCACGAACGCGCCCACCCCGGCACCGAGCCACAGGCCGGTAGGCTGCACCGCCAGCACCTGGCCAACCCACAGGCACAAGCCCAGCAACGCCCCCATCACCAGCCCGAAGCGCAGGTCCAGGCGCAGGTAGAACCAGACCGAAGCCGCTGCCGCCAGCAGGGCAGGGGACAGCCATATGCCGGCAACCTCCCACCCGGGGCGGGACAGCAGGATGGTGACTGCCAGCACGATCATGGGGATGCCGATGAAGTGGGTGACGATGTTGCGCGGGTCGCGGTGGTAACTGGCGTACTGGCTCAGGTGGTCGACGAGCGTTTTCATTGTTGTGCCTCCCTGGTTTGCCTGGGCTGGTCAAGCTGCCTGTCAGGGCCCTGCGCGGCGGTTACACGCCGCGACAGGCCCGGTACAGGCAATGGGTATAGCTCAGGATAGCCCGCAGCCACCACTATTATCAGCGGGGCGAATGGCAGGGGCGCCCCGCGGGCTTATCCAGCGGGGCCATGGCGCACATTGGCAGGGCTTACACTTACAGCAGGTTCAGCGGGTAGCTCACGATCAGCCGGTTCTCGTCGAAGGCGTTGGTGCTGAAGTCACGGCGCATGGTGGAGTTGCGCCATTTCACCGACAGGTCCTTGAAACTGCCCGATTGGATCACGTACGCCAATTCGGTTTCCCGGGCCCATTCCTTGCCATCATCAACGTTGCCGACGGTCACGTTCTCACCCTTGATATAGCGGTTCATCAGCGTCAGGCCGGGAACGCCAACAGTGGCGAAGTTGAAGTCATGGCGCACCTGCCAGGAGCGTTCCTTGGCGTTGTCGAAGCTGGAGTTGTAGCTGTCGTTGGCCAGGGTCCCGCCGCTGGTGCCGTTGACCCGCATCCAGGCGTTGTCGCCGCTGACCTTTTGCAGGCCCACGTAGAACGTATGGCCCTGGTAGCGCGCCGAGAACAGCGCCGAGGCGGTACGGTTGTCCAGTTTGCCGGCACGCTCGGCGCCGTCTTCCTTGCCGATGAAGTAGCCCAGGTTGGCGCCCAGGGTCCAGTCGCCCAGCGGCTGGCTGTGGGTCAGGTTCAGGTACTGTTGGTGGTAGATGTCCTTGAGCTGGGCATCCCACAGGCCAATCATGGTGCGTTTGTCGTTGAAGGTGTATTCGCCGCCACCGAAGTTGAACCGGTCGGAGGTGAACGCACCTTTGCCGTTCATCGACATGTCTTCCATGCTGGCGTCGTTGCGCGGGCTGTTGCCGCGGAACTGGCCGGCGTACAGGGTCAGGCCGGCGATTTCCCTGGAGGTCAGCTGGCCACCGCGGAAGGTTTGCGGCAGCGAACGGCCGTCGTCCGAACGCAGGATCGGCAGCACCGGCATCCATTCCCCGACCTTCAGTTCGGTTTCGGAAAGCTTGGCCTTCAACGCCACACCCAGGCGGCCGAAATCATCGGCTGGGCGGCCATCGTCGTGCACGGGTAGCAGGTGGGTGTTGGTGGTGCCTTTGCCACCGTCGAGCTTGACCGAATACAAGCCCAGCACGTCCACGCCGAAACCGATGGTGCCTTGGGTGAAGCCGGAACGGGCATCCAGAATGAAGCTCTGCGTCCATTCTTCGGCCTTGCCCTGTGGGTTGGCCGGGTCAACGAAGTTACGGTTGATGTAGAAGTTGCGCAGGTTGAGGGTGGCCTTGGCGTCTTCCAGGAAACCGCCTTGGTCGGCAGCAAAGACGGGGAGGGCGCAGGACATGGCCAACAGGCCGGGCAGCAGCTGGCGTGCGGTTTGCGAAGTGCTCATCTGTCGTGGATCTCTTGTTTTTATTGGGGCGTTGCGTGGGGGGATGGTGCGGCGTGAGGCGGGGATGAGGCAATTCGTCGCAAACGGAAGGGGGCGATAATCGAACGGAATGTTCCAGTTGGTTAATTACTGACACATTTTGCAGCAACCATGAAAAAGGCCCACCGCCAGGGTGGGCCTTGTGCTGTACCAAGCCAGGTCAGCCTTTGGGTGTATCCACCGCGGCTTGCTGGTTGGCTTGGCCAGTGCGCTCGTACCAGCCGCCACCAAGCGCCTTATACAGGTTGACCTCGCTGGTCAGCTGCGACAGGCGATCGCCGATCAGCGCCTGCTGGGCACTGAACAGGTTGCGCTGGGCGTCGAGGAAGGTCAGGTTGCTGTCGATACCGATACGGTAGCGGCGCTCGGCCAGGCGATAGTAGTCCTGGTTGGCTTGCACCAGGTCGCGTTGGGCCTGCAATTGCTCTTCGAAGGTCTTGCGCGCTGCCAGGCCATCGGAGACTTCCTGGAAGGCCGTCTGGATGGTCTTTTCGTACTTGGCGACGTTGATGTCCTTCTGGATTTTCGAGTAGTCCAGGCTGGCCTTCAGGCTGCCGGCGTTGAAGATCGGCAGGTTGATCTGCGGCTGGAACAGCCAGGTGCCCTGGCCGCCCGAGAACAGGTGTCCCATGTCGGGGCTCAGGCTGCCGGCGTTGGCCGTCAGGCTGATGCTTGGGAAGAACGCTGCGCGGGCGGCGCCGATATTGGCATTGGCGGCCTTGAGCAGGTGTTCGGCTTCCTGGATGTCCGGGCGGCGCTGGAGGATGTCGGACGGCAAGCCGGCCGGTACTTCCGCCAGTTGATCGGCGTCGAGCTCCAGCGGCTTGGGCAGGTTGGCAGGAATGCCGGTGCCCAGCAGCACGGTCAGGCTGTTGACGTCCTGGGCGACCAGGCGCTGGTACTGCGAATACTTGACCCGGGCCCCTTCCACGGCGGTGCGCGCCTGGCTCAAGTCCAGTGCCGAGGCCACGCCCACTTCATTGCTGCGGCGGGTGAGGTTGTAGCTTTCCTCGTAGGTCTTCAGCGTTTCTTCGGTCAGCTTGAACAGCGCCTGGTCGGCCTGCCAGGTGTAGTAGGCGTTGGCCACGCTGGCCACCAGGGCAATTTGCGTGGACCGCCGTGCCTGTTCGCTGGACAGGTAGGTTTCCAGGGCTTGCTCGGTCAGGCTGCGTACCCGGCCGAACAGGTCCAGTTCATAGGCGCTGACACCCAGCGTGGCCGAGTATTGGCTGGTGATGCTGGACTGACCGGTTTGCGACATGTTCGCCGGTACCCGCTGGCGGCTACCGCTGGCGTTGGCGGAGACCGCCGGGAACAGGTCGGCCCGCTGAATGCGATACTGCGCGCGGTACGCGTCGAGGTTCAGTGCGGCAACACGCAGGTCGCGGTTGTTGACCAGCGAAGTCTGGATCAGCTGCTGCAGTGCCGGGTCACGGAAGAACTGGCGCCAGCCCTGTTCGGCAGCGGCGACGTCTGCCGACTGCGTGGGGGAATATGCAGGGCCTTGCGGCCACTGCGCAGCCACCGGCGATTCCGGGGTCTGGTAGTCAGGGATCAGCGAGCAGCCGCCCAGAATGAAAGCGGTTACCGCCAGGGACAACAAAGACTTGGTCATTGCCCAGCCTCATAACGTGGAGTTTCAGGGGTGGCGTCTTTTTCCGGCTTTTTGCTGCCGAACAGCGACGACACTGCGACGAAGAATAGCGGTACCCAGAAGATTGCCAGCACGGTCGCGCTGATCATGCCGCCGATCACGCCGGTGCCGATGGCGTGCTGGCTGCCGGCGCCCGCGCCGCTGGCGATGGTCAACGGTACCACGCCAAGGATGAATGCCAGCGAGGTCATGATGATCGGGCGCAGACGCATGCGGCAGGCTTCGATCGCGGCGTCGTACAGGCTGCGACCCTCCTCGTGCAGTTCCTTGGCGAACTCGACGATCAGAATGGCGTTTTTCGCCGCCAGGCCGATGGTGGTCAACAGGCCGACCAGGAAGTACACGTCGTTGGACAGGCCGCGCAGGCTGGTGGCGATCAGTGCACCGATGATACCCAGCGGTACCACCAGCACCACGGCGATCGGGATCGACCAGCTTTCATACAGCGCTGCCAGGCACAGGAACACGAACAGTACCGAGAGGGCGAACAGTGCCGGCATCTGCGAGCCGGAGAGTTTTTCCTCGTAGGACATGCCGGTCCAGGAGAAGCCCACACCGCTAGGCAGTTCGCCGGCAATACGCTCGACCTCGGCCATGGCTTCACCGGTGCTGTAGCCAGGCGCCGGGGCACCGAGAATCTCCATGGCCTCCACACCGTTGTAACGCGACAGCTTGGGCGAACCGTAGCTCCACTCACCCTTGGCGAAGGAGGAGAACGGCACCATCTCGCCAGCGCCATTGCGCACGTACCACTTCTGCAGGTCTTCAGGGCTCATCCGCGCGTTGGCTTCGCCCTGGATGTACACCTTCTTGACCCGGCCACGGTCGATGAAGTCGTTGACGTAGCTGGCACCTAAGGCAATGGACAGGGTGTTGTTGATGTCGGCGATGGTCACGCCCAGGGCGCTGGCACGCTCGTCATCGATGGTCAGCTGGTACTGCGGCTCGTCGTTCAGGCCGTTCGGGCGTACGCCACTGAGCACTTTGCTCTGCGACGCCTTGGCCAGGAACTCGTTGCGCGCTTCCATCAGCTTGGCATGGCCGATACCACCGCGGTCCTGCAGGAACACGTCGAAACCGGTGGCGTTACCCAGTTCCAGCACCGCCGGTGGGGCAAACGCGAACACCATGGCATCGCGGAAGGTGAAGAAGTGCTGCTGGGCGCGTTGGGCCAAGGCGAACACGCTGTTTTCCTGGGACCGTTCACCCCATGGCTTGAGCATGATGAATGCCATGCCCGAGCTTTGGCCACGGCCGGCGAAGTTGAAGCCGTTGACGGTGAATACCGACGACACGGTGTCGGCTTCATCCTTGAGCAGGTATTCGCGCATCTGGTCGACCACCACCTGGGTGCGCTCGGCACTGGAGCCGGCCGGGGTCTGCACCTGGGCGAACAGCACGCCCTGGTCTTCCTCGGGCAGGAACGCGGTAGGGATACGGGCGAACAGCCAGATCATGCCAACCACGATCAGTGCATAGGCCAGCAGGAACGGCACCTTGTTGCGCAGGATGGCGCCCACGCTGCGCTCGTAGCCGTTGACGCTGCGGTCGAAGTTGCGGTTGAACCAGCCGAAGAAGCCACCTTTGGCGGTGTGGTGCTCGCCCTTTTTCAGCGGCTTGAGCATGGTCGCGCACAGGGCAGGGGTGAAGATCAGCGCCACCAGCACCGACAGCCCCATGGCCGAAACGATGGTGATGGAGAACTGCCGGTAGATTACGCCGGTGGAGCCACTGAAGAACGCCATGGGCAGCAGAACCGCCGACAGCACCAGGGCGATACCCACCAGGGCGCCCTGGATCTGCTCCATGGAGCGCTTGGTCGCCTCCTTGGGCGGCAGGCCGTCTTCGGACATGACCCGCTCGACGTTCTCCACCACGACGATGGCATCGTCCACCAGCAAACCGATGGCCAGCACCATGGCGAACATGGTCAGGGTGTTGATGCTGAAACCCGCAGCAGCAAGGATGCCGAAGGTACCCAGCAACACTACCGGCACGGTCATGGTGGTGATGATGGTGGCGCGGAAGTTCTGCAGGAACAGGTACATCACCAGGAACACCAGCACCACCGCTTCGATCAGCGTATGGATTACGCCACTGATCGACTCGGTGACCACCGGCGTGGTGTCATACGGGAATACCGCTTTCACCCCAGGTGGGAAGAAGGGTTCCAGGTCGCTGATGGTCTGGCGCAGCGCCTTGGCCGTGTCCAGGGCGTTGGCCCCGGTTGCCAGCTTCACGGCCAGACCGGAGGCGGGCTTGCCGTTGAACTGGGCGCTGATGGCATAGTTTTCACCGCCCAGGCCAACCTCGGCGACATCCCCCAGGCGCACCTGGGAACCGTCGTTGTTGACCTTGAGCAGGATCTTCTCGAACTGCTCGGCGGTCTGCAGGCGGGTCTTGCCGATGATGGTCGCGTTCAGCTGGGTACCCGGCATGGCCGGCAGGCCGCCAAGCTGGCCGGAGGACACCTGCACGTTCTGCGCAGCCACGGCATTCTTGACGTCGACCGGGGTCAGCTGAAACTTGTTCAGCTTGGCCGGGTCGAGCCAGATGCGCATGGCGTACTGTGCACCGAACACCTGGAAGTCGCCCACACCGGCAGTACGCGAGATCGGGTCCTGCATGTTGGAGACGATGTAGTTGGCCAGGTCGTCCTTGGTCATGCTGCCGTCTTCGGACACCAGGCCGATCACCATCAGGAAGTTCTTCACTGCCTTGGTAACACGGATACCTTGCTGCTGCACTTCCTGCGGCAGCAGCGGGGTGGCCAGGTTGAGCTTGTTCTGCACCTGCACCTGCGCAGTGTCGGGGTTGGTGCCTTGCTCGAAGGTGGCGGTAATGGTCATGCTGCCGTCGGAGTTGCTTTCCGACGACACATAACGCAGGTTGTCGATACCGTTGAGCTGCTGCTCGATCACCTGGACCACGGTGTCCTGCACGGTCTGCGCC
Organism: Pseudomonas sp. PARCl1; assembly: GCF_947311875.1. Taxonomy (NCBI): domain Bacteria; kingdom Pseudomonadati; phylum Pseudomonadota; class Gammaproteobacteria; order Pseudomonadales; family Pseudomonadaceae; genus Pseudomonas; species Pseudomonas sp. PARCl1. Next base: position 7,848 of record NZ_CAMZMX010000047.1, on the reverse strand, counting down.
GAAGCGCCCGGGTAGGTCACGGCGATGGCGATGGCCGGCGGCGCGATGCTGGGGTACTGGTTGATCGGCAGCTTCAGGATCGACAAGGCCCCGACCAGCATGATCACCAAGGCGATCACCCAGGCGAAGATCGGGCGATCGATAAAGAACTTCGACATGGTTTACTCCGCTTTGGCGTCTGCTTTCGCCGCGTTGGCCTGATCAGGGCTGCCCGGCTTCTTGACGTTGGTGGCTTCGCTGACCTTGACCTCGACGCCAGGGCGCACGTACTGCAGGCCTTCGGTGATCAGGCGGTCACCCGGGTTGAGGCCTTCTTCGATCAGCCAGTCGCTGCCCAGGGTTCGGTTGGCCTTGAGCTGACGCAGTTCGACCTTGTTGTCCTTGTTCACCACCAGCGCGGTTGGCGCACCTTTCAGGTCGCGGGTAACGCCCTGTTGCGGGGCCAGAATGGCGTTGGCGTTGACCCCGGCCTTCAACCGCGCATGCACGAACATACCGGGCAGCAGGGTGTGGTCAGGGTTGGGGAACAGCGCACGCAGGGTCACCGAGCCGGTGGTCTCGTCGACTGCAACTTCCGAGAACTCCAGGCGGCCTTCCTGCTTGAACAGGCTGCCGTCTTCGAGCACCAGCTGTACCGAGGCGGCGTTGTCGCCAGCCTTCTGCAACTGGCCGCTTTCCAGGTCGCGGCGCAGCTTGAGCAGCTCGGCAGTGGACTGGGTAACGTCGACGTAGATCGGGTCGAGTTGCTGGATGGTGGCCATGGCGTTGGTCTGGCCGTTGTTCACCAGCGCACCTTCGGTGACCGCTGAGCGGCCGATACGCCCGCTGATAGGGGCCAGCACCTTGGTGTAGCGCAGGTCGATCTGTGCACTTTTCAGCGATGCTTCTGCTTGCAACCGTTTGGCATTGGCGTCGTCGTATTCCTGCTTCGACACGGCCTGCTCGTCGATCAGTTGCTTGTAACGCTCGGCCAGCGAGCGGGTAGCTTGCAGGTTGGCCTGGGCGTTACCCAGCGCTGCCTCGTACACGGCAGGGTCGATCTGGTAGAGCTGCTGGCCTTCCTTGACGTCGCTGCCTTCCTTGAACAGGCGCTTGAGAATGATGCCATTGACCTGCGGGCGCACTTCGGCAATGCGGTAGGCACTGGTGCGCCCCGGCAATTCCGAGGTCAGGGTGAAAGGTTGTGGCTGGATGGTTACGACGCCGACCTGAGGAGCCTGCGCCGCTGGCGCTGCTTCTTCTTTCTTACAGCCACTGAGCAGTGTTGCCAGGGCGACGGCGGAAACCAGAGCGGTAACGGCTGGCTTGAATTGCATGAGGATCCTCGGGTCGCAGGAGCAGGTAGACGCTCAAGAATAATGGAAGAGTCGAGATCTGGAGAAATTTGCTATCCGGTAGATAAATAGCTTGCTAAGGAATATACTTACATTCATGGTTGTTTGTAAATACCGCTTGGTTGTACCCAGGTACCGCCACAGCCCGTGATTAGCCCCGCCGCGAGGCGCCCTGCAGAGGTGCCCGCGAAATGTTTCCCCGTGCGCAGCGTGCGTTCGGGCCCGATGAGGTTGTACTGCCATGGTCCGTCGAACCAAAGAGGAAGCCCAGGAAACCCGCGCCCAGATCATCGAGGCAGCGGAGAAGGCCTTCTACAAGCGCGGGGTTGCGCGAACCACGCTGGCCGACATCGCCGCGTTGGCGGGGGTGACCCGCGGGGCGATCTACTGGCACTTCAACAACAAGGCCGAACTGGTGCAGGCGTTGCTCGACAGCCTGCATGAAACCCATGACCATTTGGCGCGCGCGAGCGAAAGCGAGGACGAGGTCGACCCGCTGGGCTGCATGCGCAAGCTGCTGTTGCAGGTGTTCAACGAGCTGGTGCTCGATGCCCGAACCCGGCGTATCAATGAGATCCTGCATCACAAGTGCGAGTTCACCGATGACATGTGTGAGATTCGCCAGCAGCGCCAGGCCGCAGTGCTGGATTGCCACAGGGGCATTACCCTGGCCCTGGCCAATGCCGTGCGCCGGGGCCAGTTGCCGGGCGAGCTGGATGTCGAGCGCGCGGCGGTGGCCCTGTTTGCCTATGTCGATGGCCTGATCGGGCGCTGGCTGTTGTTGCCGGACAGCATTGAACTGTTGGCGGATGTCGACAAATGGGTCGACACCGGGCTGGATATGCTGCGCTTGAGCCCGGCGCTGCGCAAATGACTCTTTGTTAAGGATTGTGAGGGAGTGTTTCCGCTTTGTATTAAGGGACGATTAATGCGTTGCGTGCCCTCAGCCAGGCACCGTGCCTGCACCATGGCCAGGTGCTCAACGGCCGCGCAGTTGCCGGTCCGGTAACGCCACCGCCGCGATCAGCCCTAGCACCGCGACCACCGCGCTGCCCAGCAACAGCTGGCGGAATGTCTGCAGCAACCGCCCTTGGGTCGCCTCGTCCACCTCTCCCGCCTTCAAGCTCCCCAGCAACGGGTTACCGAGCAATTCGAAACCGCCCTGGTGCAGCAGTGCCAGCAACAGGCTGGACATGCATGCCACGCCCATGGCCCCGCCCAGCGAGCGGAACAGGTTGGTGGTGCTGGTGGCGACGCCGATGTCCTGGCTGGCCACCGCGCTTTGCGTGGCTACCAGCGAGGTCGGGAACTGCAGGCCACAGGCTATCCCGGTCAACAGCATGAACAGTGCGCTGGGCAACGCCGACTGCGGCGAGGTGAAGGCCATGCCGACGATGGCCAGCGGCATCAATGTTGCGCCGGCAAGGATCTGCGGTTTGTAGCGCCCGGTGAGGCTGGTCATGCGGCCACCGGTGAACGCCCCCATGGGCAGCCCCATCACCAGCGGTAGCAGGTGCAGGGCGGCGCTGTCGGCACCGGCACCGGTGATGCCTTGGTAGCGCAAGGGCATGAGCATGGTCAGGGAGATGGACTGGAAGCTGGCAAAGAAGATCACCCCCCAACACAGCACGGCTACCCGATTGCCGAACAGGCCAAGTGGCAGCAACGGTTCCGCGCAGCGGCTTTCGTGGGCAATGAACAAGCCCAGGCCCAGCACGGCGCAGGCGAACAATGCCAGCACGGCCGGGTCGCCCCAGCCTTGGCCCTGGCCGACCAGGGTAATGCCCAGCAGCAGGCTGCCCAGGCCGAGAATCAACAGTACAGCGCCAAGGTAGTCGACCTGGGCCTGGCGGTGTTGTACCGGCATGCCCGCCAAGGCTCGGTGAATCGACCACAAGGCCAGCAGCCCCAGCGGCAGGTTGATCCAGAAAACGCCGCGCCACGACAGGTATTCGGTCAACCAACCGCCCAGCACGGGCCCGGCGACACTGGCCACGGCATACATGCTGCTGAAGTAGCCCTGATAACGGCCACGCTCGCGGGGCGGCACGAAGTCACCGATGATCGCCTGGCTGACCGAGACCATGCCGCCTGCGCCGATGCCTTGCAGTACCCGGGTCAGCACCAGTTGCTGCATGTCCTGGGCCAGCGCGCAGGCGATCGAGGCCAGGGTGAACAGGCTGATGCCGGTCAGGATCATGCGCCGTCGGCCGTACAGGTCGCCCAGTTTGCCGTAGATGGGCACGGCGATGGTCATGGCGACCATGTAGCCGGAAATGACCCAGGCCAGCAGGCCGACGTCGTTGAACTGGGCCGAGATGGCTGGCAGCGAGACGGCGACAATGGTCTGGTCCAGGGCGCCGAGAAAGATCGCCAGCATCAGGGCGGTGAGCACGTTGCGCAGGGTGGTGGGGGGCAGGGCGGCGGTCACGGGGGTACCTTGGTTATCGGTTTTGGCATCTTCGCGGGCATGCTCGCTCCCACAGGTAACGATCAGGCTCGAGCATGAGCCGTATCCGTGGGAGCGGGCGTGCCCGCGAACAGGCCCTCGAATTGTAACCCGAGTTAGGTAGCTTCCTATGTACTAACTGCATCCCCTATGCCGAATCGGCATTGGCGTATTCATCCAGTGCAGCATGGCCGCGTGATATCGTTGGTATGCCACAGGGGCCGATTGCCGCGGGTTGCACCAGCTTGGTGCAACATTATGCCGCAGGTTTCACGGGCCCCTGTCTCCCACACCTTTTATTCCTCTGCCTGCATGCCGAGCATGACCGCCCACATGGCGACGGTTGCAACAGGTCAGGTAGACCCGATTGCAGGGGTCGGTAGTTACCGTTCAAAATTTGCACATAATTGCGGAGTGATCATGCCCAAGGCTTCCCATCAAGATCTGCGTTTTGCCTTCCGCGAGCTGCTCGCTTCAGGTTCCTGTTACCACACCGCCTCGGTGTTCGATCCGATGTCGGCACGCATTGCGGCTGACCTGGGGTTCGAGGTCGGTATCCTCGGCGGCTCGGTCGCCTCGTTGCAGGTGCTGGCTGCGCCGGACTTTGCGTTGATCACCCTCAGTGAGTTCGTCGAGCAGGCCACCCGGATTGGCCGGGTGGCGCAGTTGCCGGTGCTGGCCGACGCCGACCATGGCTATGGCAACGCACTGAACGTGATGCGCACGGTGATCGAGCTGGAGCGTGCCGGCGTGGCTGCCCTGACCATCGAGGACACCCTGCTGCCAGCCCAGTTCGGGCGCAAGTCCACCGACCTGATCCCGGTTGATGAGGGCGTTGGCAAGATCCGGGCGGCATTGGAGGCCCGGGTCGATTCGTCGTTGTCGATCATCGCCCGTACCAATGCCGGCGTGCTCACCACCGAAGAAATCATCGTGCGTACCCAGAGCTACCAGAAGGCCGGTGCCGATGGCATCTGCATGGTGGGCGTAAAGGACTTCGAGCAGCTCGAAAAGATCGCCGAGCACCTGACCGTGCCGCTGATGCTGGTCACCTATGGCAACCCGAACCTGCATGACGACGAGCGCCTGGCACGCCTGGGCGTGCGCATAGCCGTCGATGGCCACGCGGCGTACTTTGCTGCAATCAAAGCCACCTACGACTGCTTGCGGCTGCAGCGCGGCAAGCAGAACAAGTCGGACAACCTCAGCGCCACCGAACTCTCGCACACCTACACCCAGCCTGAGGACTACATCCGCTGGGCCAAGGAGTACATGAGCGTCGAGGAGTGACCGGCAGCGCGCCGTCAACTCAACGGACGGCGCTCAAGGTACAGCGACAGATGGGACCAAGGTGCATAGCCATGCCGGCTGGCCGGCGATGAGGCCATCATGCCCATGACAGATCGCGGTCCCACTCTGGGTCGTCCTTGAACCGCTCCACCAGAAAATCCAGCATGCTGCGCAAGGTGGCCGGCATGTGCTTGCGCGAGGTGTACACCGCATTCAGGTTCAGCTCGCGCGGCCTGGCGTGTGCCAGCAGCCGCACCAGTTCACCTTTGCGCAGGGCGTCGGCGGCCTGGTAGGTCGGCAACATGGCAATGCCGGCCCCAGCCAGTGCCGCCTTCTGCAAGGTCATTGCCTCATTGGCGCTGATGTTGCCGGCCACCGGCACGCTCACCTGCTGGCCGGCCACGTCGAAGTGCCACAGGCTATGGCCGAAGTAGGCATGGGTCAGGCAGTTGTGCCGGCTCAGTTCCTCGACCTGTTGCGGGGTGCCATGCTTGTGCAGATAGGCGGGTGCCGCACAGACCACCGACCGGCACACGCTCAGCCGCCTGGCAATCAGGTTGGGGTCCAGGTCGTTGCTGGTGCGGATGGCCAGGTCGATGCGCTCGTCTACCAGGTTGACGGTGCGGTCGAGCATCTGCAGTTCAACCTTCACACCGGGGTAACGCTGCACATAAGCCGCGATGGCATCCACCAGTTGGGCCTGGCCGAACGAGGTGCTGACGCTGATGCGCAATGCCCCCTTGGGGGCATCGTCCGGCTGTTGTACTGCGGCCTGCAGTTCACCTGCCAGGTCCAGCAATTGCCGGCAACGTGGCAGGGTTTCCTGGCCGGCGGCCGTTAGGCTGAGCTTGCGTGTGGTGCGTTGCATCAGGCGTGCACCCACCCAGTCTTCCAGCTCGGCCAGGTAACGCGATACGACCGGACGCGACAGTTGCAGGTGATCCGCCGCCGCTGACTGGCTGCCCAGGTCGACAACGGTGACAAAGACGCGCATGGCGTTCAGACGGTCCATGACTTGCTCGCTTTCAGAAACAAACTATGTCCAAGCATCGCATTTTTTGTTACGGATCGGGCAACTAAGCTGTGGGGCATCGATCTAGCGGAAGGCTTACCCAATGCCCCTGTTCACCCCACTGCGTGGCCTGTTGCTGGCCTGCGTCACCCTCGCCGGGCCGGCCATGGCCGCCGAGCCTTTGCACCTGGAAGTCTACAACCCCGGCCACGACGCTATTTTCCCGGTGAGCTCGGTAATCGTCAGTGGCGAGCACGATGCGGTGCTGGTCGATGCCCAGTTCGGCAAGGCCCAGGCCGAGCAACTGGTGCAACGCCTGCGGGCGGGTGGCAAGCACCTGACCAGCATCTACATCAGCCACGGTGACCCGGATTACTACTTTGGCCTGGATACCCTGACCCAGGCGTTCCCCGACGCCAAGGTGCTGGCTTCGGCTGCCACCGTTGCGCACATCCGCCAGACCATGGAGGCCAAGCTGGCCTACTGGGGGCCGCAGATGGGGGCCGACAAACCGGCGCGGCTGGTGCTGCCTCAGGTGCTCGAAGGCGACCGCCTGACCCTGGAGGGGCAAGCCCTGGAAGTGGTCGGCCTGGACGGCCCTCAGCCTGACCGCAGTTTCGTCTGGATCCCTTCGATCAAGGCCGTGGTCGGCGGTGTCGTGGTAGCCGAACACATTCATGTGTGGATGGCGGATACGCAAACGCCCAAGTCCCATGCCGACTGGCTGAGCACCCTGGCGCGCATCGAAGCGCTGGCGCCGCGCACGGTGGTCCCGGGCCACTACCTGGGGGATAGCAGCCGTTCGTTGCAGGCCGTGCGTTTCACGGCCAACTACATTCGCGATTTCGACAGCGAGGCCGCCAAGGCGAAAGATGCCGGCGCGCTGATCAAGGCGATGAAGCAGCGTTACCCGGGCCTGGCCGATGAAAGCTCGCTGGAGCTGGGGGCCAAGGTCGCCAAGGGCGAAATGAAGTGGTAATTCCGTTCAATTGATGGAGCGTATGACATGAGCAAGATTGCAATCATCGGCGCCACCGGTCGTGCTGGCAGCCAGTTGCTGGAAGAGGCCCTGCGCCGTGGCCATGACGTGGTGGCGATTGCCCGCGACCCGTCGCAGCTGCAGGGGCGTGACGGGGTGACCATCAAGGCGCTGGATGCCAAGGACGGCACAGCCCTGGAGGCAGCAGTGACAGGTGTGGACGCAGTCCTGACTGCAGCGCACTTCTCCACCATCGAGCCGCAGGCGATCATCGAGCCGGTCAAGCGTGCCGGGGTCAAACGCCTGCTGGTGGTTGGCGGTGCCGCCAGCCTGTTGCTGCCGTCGGGGCAGCGGGTGATCGACAGCCCGGATTTCCCGGAGGCCTACAGGGCCGAGGCCACGGGCGGTGTGCGTTTTCTGGAGGCGTTGCAGGGCGAGCAGGACCTGGACTGGACCTTCCTCTCACCGTCGGCGGAGTTTGTTGAAGGCGAGCGCAGCGGGCACTACACGCTGGGCAAGGACCATCTGCTGATCGCTGCGGATGGCAAGAGCTGGATCACCTTTGCCGACTATGCGATTGCCATGCTGGATGAGCTGGAGCAACCGCAGCATTCGCGGCAGCGGTTCACGGTCGGGTATTGAGTCGCCTACTTCGCGGGCTCGCCCGCTTGTATGGTTAGACTTGAAGGGAGGAGGAGGGACAAAGTCAGCTTCTGACTGTTAGCGCAGTACAGACCGTGGGAGACCTCGCCCCTCCTCCCTTTTCACCCAAGCGCCGATAAAG